>PBOU01000018.1 GCA_002724415.1 Planctomycetaceae bacterium | reverse complement strand
GGCTGTGCTGGTTGAGGCTGTGCTGGTTGAGGCTGTGCTGGTTGAGGCTGTGCTGGTTGAGGCTGTGCTGGGGCTGGACGCACGACCTGGTGTCCGGCCTGGCGAATCGCGGCGTCGCGGCGATTGGTCGTTTTGGCCAGCGTCTGGACTTCTTGAATTGTCTTCTGGTACTGGCGGTACCGGGTGATCGCCGCAAGTCGGCGGCGAACGAGCGTTCGGAATCCCGGGATGTTTGTCGACTGCATCAGCTTCTGGTAGTCGGCCTCGAGTTGCTTGAACGACCAACCGTTCGGTGGGTCTCCGACGATACGGCCGAAGGACGTGTCGAGTGTTTTCAGGGTTTCGTAGGGACGCTTGTCGATGGGAGAATTCTCGAAGTTGACGTCCTGCCTGGCCGGTGGGTTCGGTGAATTGGCACCGGGCGGGGCGACAGTCGCGGCGGTCGTCTTGATCGATGGTTTTTCGGCCGTGGATCCGGAACGGTTGGCGTCCGGTTTGGCGAGTGGGGCCAGGACTCCCCCGGAAACCCACCGGTATTCCAGTCGTGGTGGAACGATTTTCAGGAGCTGTTTTCCGGACTCATCCTGTCCCTGTCCGGTGACCTGGACCGTCTCGCCGCGGGAGAGTCGACGCGAGATGACGTTGCGGTCGCCGTCATCGAAGCGAGATCCAACACGGACTGGCAGGCTGGTGGCGGTGACGGTTGCGGTTGTGCCGCTGACCTGGACACCGTCGGCCTGGATCCAACTGAAGCTGCCCTGTGGTGGAGAGACCATGAACCAGCCACCGGGGTCGTGGCGGTGAACGGTGACCCGGTCGCCAGCGGAAAGGCGTCCGGTGGGGTAGTAGCGACCGCCTGGGCCGCTTCTCACCAGCACGTTGTCCTTGCCGACATTGGCCTGGTAGGGGAAATCGGTTGGGTTCTCGAACGAGTGGGCCTGGTGGACGATCAACAGGGCCAGCAATGGGGCGAAGACCGGGCGCATCGGGACTCTCCGGAGACGGGAAGGAGAGGGAAGAATTGAGTGAGACACCGGTGGGATAGCCCATTGGGGCCATCACGACAAGATCAGTCGCGTGTCTCGCATGCCGGGACCGGTGGTGAAAGACGGGGCCGATCCCGGCCGCCCGGGCCGTCTACTTGCGGATGGCCCACAAAGACCCGAACGAGCGGATGTACATCGTGCCTCCGGCGATTGCCGGCGAGGCGGCGATTGAGTCGCCCATGTTGTTTTGTGCGAGCACCTTGAAGGTCTTGCCGGCCTGGACGACGGTGACCATACCGTCGCGAGCCACGCAAATGACCTTGCCGTCAACAAACACCGGGCTGGCACGGTGCCGTTGCCGGTGGGTGCGTTCGTGGTAGTACTCCTGGCCTGTCCTGGCGTCCATGCAGACCAGGTTGCCGTTTTCACGGCACAGGTAGACCAGCCCATCGTGGATCAGCGGGCAGGACACGTCGGGGGTGTTGTTGGCCCGGGTCCAGACGTGCAGGCTCTTGGCATTGGAGATGTCTCCCTTGCCGTTGGGTCGGATGGCGACAACCGGGCCATTCTTGGCCGTGGGAATCACGATCAGTCCGGGGACCGCCGTTGGCGAGGCCACGAACCGAAGCGTGCGATGGTACTTTTTCTTGGGGTCGTTCTGGGGATTCAGCCCGCCCTTGCGCCAGACCTCTGACCCGTCGGCGGGGTTGTAGGCGATCGTGTAGTCGGCCCCGTGGCTGATCAACAACTTGGTCTTGCCGTCGTTGTAGATGAATGGCGAGGTGTAGGAGTGCTTGTTCTCGTCGTAGGCATCGCTCTTGCGGACCTGTTTCCAGGCCTCCTTGCCGGTGGCGGCTTCCAGGGCAACCAGCAGTCCCTGGTCCTCCTCGGGTTTCGCCTGGCGGCTGCCGTGGATCAATTGCAGGATGATCTTGCCGTCCTCGAGGATCAGCGAGGCGGTCAGGCCGAAAGCGATCTTGAAGGGGCCGTAGACGGGGCGCAGGTCGCGTTTCCAGGCCAGCTTGCCGGCGACGGTGTAACAGGCGATCTCGCCGTTGGCCATCATGGCCCAGACGTGCTTGCCGTCGGTGACCGGCGAGGGGGAGGCCGAGTTGCCCTCGTCACGCCGCACCACCTTGTTGCCCGAGCCGACCTGTTGTTGCCACCGCAACTTGCCGTCGGTGCTCCAGGCTTGCAGCAGCAGTTTCTGCCCGTCGACGCTGGTGACGTAGACCTGGTCGCCCCAGACCACAGGCGACGCGCCGCCGGGGCCGGGCAACTTGACCTGCCACGCCACGTTCTTGCCCGGACCGAACTCGGCCGGGATNCCCTTNTCGGTTGATACGCCGTTCTGGGTGGGACCNCGCCAGTTGGGCCNGTTGGCNGCATNGGCGGNCGNGNAAATGGCAGAGANGGTCAGGGCANTTGTNGCCAGCAGGGCCAGTCGCATCGGGGATGGTCCTTGGTTGGAATGAATTGGAGTGGGGTCAGCAGCAGTGTGTGTTGATCATCAGCCGTCGTCAACGTCGTCGAGNGTGGACTGNAATCCTTCCTCGGCGGGAGGTGTCTCGTCGGCCGTGGCGACAGTGTCGCCGCCGCCCTCGGTGGAATCGGAGTCGGGTCGCTCGTGGAAGGCGAGGCAGAAGATCACCAGGATCACACCCGCCAACGCTGCGGGGATACTCCACAGGGTCTTCCAGTCGATCGCCGCCAATTCGTCGTGGCGTGCCTGGTCCTTCTTGGCGGTCAGGGATGCGACCAGGGCCGAGTCTTTGGCGGCCTTGGCCTTGGTGATCTCGTCGCCCAGCCTGGTCACCTCGGTCGCAAACGCTTTCGATTCCTCCGGGGTGTAGCGAGCTTCAACCTTGGCAGCCACCTTGGCGCCGATGAACATCCCCAGTCCGAGTGTGAACAGCACGAGCAGTCCCTGGGCCTGGGCACGGATCGGTTCGGCCGCGGCCTTGTCGGTGTAGATCTGGCCGGTGACAAAGAAAAAGTCGTAACAGATTCCATGCAGCACGATCCCGCCGATGATCATCCAACTGGTCTCGTCAGAGGCTCCCAGTGAGAACAACGCGTAGCGAATCACCCATGCCAGCATCCCGACGGCCAGCATCCACTTGACACCCAGCCGCTTGAAGAACAGCGGCATGATGAGCATGAAGATGATCTCCGCCATCTGGCCGTAGGACATCGTCTGGCCGACTTTCATTCCAGCCATTTCGACAACCCGGCTGGCAATCTGGTAGTAGAAGGCCAGCGGAATGCAGATCAGCGTCGAGGCGATCAGGAAGATGAGGTAGGCCGGCTTGGTCAGCAGGACGAGTGCGTCCAGTCCCAGGATTTGGCGAGCCGAGACGGGGCCGGTTTGGGTTGGTGGTGTCTCGGGCAAGGTGAAACTGACCAGGCCCAGCAGCAGAGACGATCCGGCTGTCAGGTAGAACATCCCGATCGCCGAATCGTAGCCCAGGAAACTCACCAGCAGTCCCGCGACGATCCATCCGATCGTCCCGGCCACTCGGATCGTGGGGAACTGTCTCTCGGGATCCTCCATGTTCTTCATCGCAAGCGTGTTGGTCAGGGCCAGCGTGGGGAAGTAGGTCAACATGTAGGCGAAGAAGCAGATGTTGATCACGTCGGGCGACGGATCAGCGGCTTTCATCAACACCGTGGCGGCGAACATCAGGCCTCCACCACCAAGATGCAGGAGCCCCAGGACCTTCTGCGCCGAGAAGAACCGGTCGGCGACCATGCCGACAAAGAACGGCGAGATCATGCCGGCGATCGGGCCGACCGCATATGTCCATCCGAAATCGGCAGCTTCAAAGCCGATGGTGGACAGGTAATTGGGCGCCGTGACGTACCAGGCTCCCCAGATGAAAAACTGGAGGAACATCATGGCCGAGAGTTGAATGAACAGAACGGGTGAGAGGGCTCGGTTGGTTGAACTCATGAAACGATGCCGCCGCAATGAGTGAATTGATCGTGTGAAGAGGCTGTTGATGATGTCGAGATCATCGTTGTGTCACAAGCCCGGTGCGGTGGGACGTCCGATGTCGTGCCGAGTACGGCCATTCCTCTGGACAGCTTCAACCGGCCGCTCGTACCATCCGCCACCTCGCTTCTCCCTCTTGCATTCAGCCGTGAACCGTCATGGAACACAGCATCCACCGACAGTTGAAGTCGCTGTATGTCGCCGATCCGGAACTGCACGAGGTCCGAATTGACGGGTACCGCATCGACGCGGTGGATGGCGAACGGTTGATCGAGATCCAGTACGGGTCGCTGGGGGCGATTCGCAACAAGATCCGCCGGTTGCTGCGGTCTCACGACGTCCTGGTCGTCAAACCTCTCGCCGAGCGGAAGCAATTGCTCAAGCGAGACGTTTCCGAGGGACCGGTGGTTTCTCAACGCAAGAGCCCCAAGAAGCAGACCCTCTGGAATCTCTTCGACGACCTGGTCCACTTCGTGGATGTGTTTCCTCACCCCCGGCTGGAACTCGAAGTCCTGATGACGCTGCAGGACGAGTACCGGTTGCCGGCCGAGAAGAAGCGGCGAGTGTGCCGCGGGTATGTTGTCGAGGACAGGTTGTTGGCCGAGGTGACCGACCGGTCGATGTTGAGAACTGTCGACGACTTGATGGCGATGCTGCCCGAGTCGATCAAGCCCCCGGTGCGGACCGAACCATTTTCGACGGCCGACCTGGCCGCAGCCGCCGGAATCAGCCGGCCCCTGGCCAGGAAGGTAGCCTACTGTCTGCGTCGTTGTGGAGTGGCCCAGGTGGTGGGCAAGGTGGGCAACGCGATTCTCTACGAGTTGCCCGATCTCGAGGCCGACCGGCCGAGCTAGGAGACCTGCTTGAGTACCGCGCGAGGCAACTCGAGAGCCACGTCGTGGATGTGGCTGGCCCGCAAGGTTGTCAGCCCATCGGCATAGCCGACCAGCAGTGCCAGGTCGCACAGGCGACCAATCGCCCGTGGGACTCCACCGGTCAGGGCGTGGATGGCGGCCAGGGCATCGGGGGCAAACGGGTTGTTGTCCAGGCCGGCCCCACCCAATCGCCCGGCGACGAATTCGCTCGTCTCCTCGGCAGTCAGGGGGGGCAGGTGGGCCACCATCGCCAGGCGATCAGCAAGCTGCGCGCACCGGCTCAACAGGGCCGACAACGAGGTGTGTCCGACCAGCAACAGGGTGAAGTTGATCCCGGGATCGTCGCGAAAGTTCAGTAATAACATGAGCACGTCGAGCATCGACGAGTTCTTCAGCAGGTGGGCCTCGTCGACGACCAGAACCGGGTGCCGTTGGCGGGTTGCCCAGTCGGCCAGGCGGTCTCGCAGCACTCGCAGCACCGTGTCGAGTCCATCGTCTTCGGATTCGAGCATGTGCTCGTCGGCTCCCAATTCGACGGCCAACCAACCGAGCAATTCGCCGGGACTCAGGTTGGGAAAGACCACGTGGACAAACGGTCCGTAGGAGTCNGGCAATTCGTGAACCAGTCGGCTGGCGACCGTCGTCTTGCCCGATCCGATCTCGCCGGTGAGCGCCGCTGCTCCCAGGTTCGACTCGACCGTGTACCGCAGCTTCAGCAACGCCGCCTGGTGGGGATGGCAGGCGATGAAGCCATCGGCATCCGGGCACGCCGGAAAGGGCGGCCGAGACAAATTCCAGTAACTCTCGTACATCCCNGCCGGTTCCTCGATGACCTGTCCCACCACGATCGAGATCGACCGGTCAGAGTGCGGGTCTTGAGGGTTTTTCCGGATGGGGAAGATGGGTGGGCTGCGCCGTGTTTTCCGGTTACAGCCCCAGCACGTCGTTCATCGTGTAGCTGCCGGGTTGCTGCTTGGCGAGGAAACCGGCTGCAGCGACGGCCCCGTAGGCGTAACTGTCACGGGACTGCCCGCGGACGGTCAGGTCGATGGTCTCACCGATCATGCCGAAGACGATCGTGTGTTCCCCGACGTTGTCGCCGGTCCGCAGGGCGTGGTAGCCGATCTCGTCGGACGGTCGCTGTCCGATTCGTCCTTCGCGACCGTGGACATGGTTGGCCTGGCCCATTTCGGCNGCGATCAACTCGCCAAACTTCAACGCGGTTCCGCTGGGGCTGTCTTCCTTGAACCGGTGATGTCTCTCGATGATCTCNACATCGACGCCTCCCGGGGAGGAGGCGAGCGCCCGTGCGGCGTCGGTGGCCAGTTTCATCACGAGNTTGACCGCCAGGCTCATGTTCGGGGCGACGATCAGTCCGGCGACCTCGGCCACCGCGTCGACGGCGGCCTTCTGTTCGGGTTCCAGTCCGGTGGTGGCGGCCACCAGCCCGATCTGTCTCTGGTGACAGACCGTGGCGATCTCGGCCAANCCCTCGGGCGTCGAGAAGTCGATCACCACGTCGACATTGTCTGGCAGCGATGANGTGACGGCGACTCCGATTGGCCCGATCCCGGCCAACTCTCCGGCATCCTGTCCCACCAGTCCGCTGGCCTCGGCGTCAATCGCCGCGGCGACCTCCAGCGTGTCGTCGGCATGGGTGAGTGCGACGATGCGTCGCCCCATCCGGCCACCGGCCCCGTTGACTCCAACGCGAATCAGATCACTCATCGTGCTTGGCTCCCGGCTGATACGGCCTTGATCGCGGCATCAATCTCGAATTGGACGTCCTCCATGTTCTCGACCGACCGCCGTTGCCGCAATGGGGCCAGGCTCGTTGTGCTGCCGATCCGCCCCAATGCCCAGGCCGCCGAGCCCCTGATCACGGGGTTGTCGTCGTCGAGCAACTCAATCAACGGCTCGTTGGTCTCGTGTCGTTGCGAATTGCCCGCGACGATCGCCGCATTGCGGACCAGGCCCGTCCGTCCGGGTCGCTCGAGCGGAGTGGCGCCCAGTTGCTGTTGGAATGTGGCCTCGTCCAGTNGCAGCAATGACACGAGATCGGGNNTGGCNAGCCCGGNGATCGGNTCGAANGCCGGTTCGGTTGTCGTGGGTGAATCGCGATTCCACGGGCAGACTTCCTGGCAGATGTCGCAGCCGAAAATCCACTCGCCCATCCCCTCACGAAGTTCAGGTGGGATGGGTTCGTTGCGGAGTTCGATTGTCAGGTAGCTGATACAGCGCCGCGCATCGAGCACGTAGGGTTCGGGGAACGCGTCGGTCGGGCAGGCGTCCAGGCAGGCTGTGCAGGTGCCGCAGTGGTCTGTCCGGTGCGGCATGTCGGGCTCGAGTGGCCTGTCGATCAGCAGCGCGGCGAGAAAGAACCAGCTGCCCTGGCCGCGGTCGATCAGCATGGTGTTCTTGCCGAACCAGCCCAGGCCGGCCAGGCGGGCGAAGTCGCGTTCCAGCAGTGGCGCGGTGTCGACGATCCCGCGAGTGCGACAACCGGGCAGTTCGTCGTGGACGAAGTCGGCCAACGTGGCGAGTCGCTCGCGGAGCACGTCGTGATAATCG
>PBOU01000182.1 GCA_002724415.1 Planctomycetaceae bacterium | reverse complement strand
GTTGGCAATCCTGCTGGGCTGCCACGGGGTCTACCAGACAACCACCCTGGCCAGAACCGCGAGTGGCCAGTACATGGCTGCCAACGGGTTGCTCCCACCCACGACGGACGTCTTCAGCCTGACTGCCACGGACAGGAACTGGATCAACCTGGGGTGGGGCACCGACCTGATCCTGGCATCGCTGTACGCACTGCCCGGCCAGGACATTTGCCTGACGCTGTTTGCCGCAGCAATGGCTGGCCTGACACTCGGACTGTTGGTCCACATTTCTCGTCCCGGGCTGCCCAGTTGGTGGACATCGGTCCTGGCCGCGGTGGCCCTGCTGGCTGCATTTCCACAATTTGTCGCCGGCCCGGAATCGATCACTTTGCTGGGACTGGCTGTCCAGATGAGCCTGTTGCATCGCCATGGCGTCTCCGGCCGGTCAACGGACCTCTGGTCCCTGGTTGGCGTTCAACTGTTGTGGGTCAATCTCGACCCTCGCGCATGGATCGGCTTACTGGTGCTTGTGCTTTACGGCCTCGGAGAATGGTGGGGGGCGAAACGCGGACGTCCCGGGCTGGGGAGTGTCGAGCAACGAGCACTGTTTTGGAGAGTGACCGCCGCGGCAGCAGTGGCGTGCCTGGTCAACCCCTTTCACATCCATGCCCTGCTGGCTCCCTGGGAACTTTACGTCACCGAGTATCCAGCCCTGCAGGCTTACAACCTCCTGGCCCCCGGACAGGCTGCCGCGGTCGATCGCCTGCAACACTATCCGTTGACGACGTTTGTCTTTTTCAAGGGAACCTGGGGCAACTGGAGTTGGCTGAACTACCACGTGATCGCCGGACTCCTTGTCCTGGTAGCGACCGGAGTCACACTGTACCTGAATCGCAGACGCGTGGATTTCGGACACGTGACCCTGCTGGCGGGACTGGCAGTGCTGTCGTTGATGGGGATTCGCGAACTGGCCCCCGCGGCGCTGGTTGCGGCGGTACTGGCCGGGCTGAATGCCCAGGACTGGTACCGTGTGACATTCCGCCAGGAATACACCATCGAGCCACGGGAGCTGTTGTTTTCCCGGGGTGGCCGATCCCTGACGGTTCTCGCGTTCTTTGCCGTGGCCTTGCTGGCAATCCTGGGCCGACTGACTCCCGAAAACGGAAGAAAACTGGGCCTGGGACTCGATCCGGCATTGGCGTCGGCCGTCGAAGGCATGACCACCGACCTCAATGAACGGCTGTTCACCCTCTCGGGGGATCTCTCCAATGACCTCGACCGTGGAGACATCAACTCAACGCTCAGGAAGCAATTCGTCACCAACAAGATCGTGCTGCCCGAGGATGTTCGGCTGGCAACCCGTCGCCCCGGTTCTATCTGGAGAATCCGTAGTCCAGAGCCTGGTCACGACTACCTTCTGGTCCAGGCCACTGGTCGACTGACCGTCTACCGTGATTTCGGTCGAGACGAAAACCACCGCGGTTTCAACTTCGTCCCCAGCCAGGGTGACCTGATGATCTGGGTGGGACACCGCCCATTCATCGACAGCCGGGTCCGGTTGTTCTCCGGGAGTGGTGATGCCGACCTGCTGAGTTTGCACAGGCGAACCCGTGCTGCGTTGCGACTGCGGAGCCTGGTGATTGGAGCCGAGGAAGGTCGCCAGGTGATCCGTGTGCAGGTGGCGGGCGAAACCGCCGACAAGATCGAGGTCATTCTCCCACCGGGTGGCCCGGGAACCCGCGAGACCATCGAGAAATCCGACCTCGACAGCGTCGCCTCAACGCCTTCCCTGCGTGGCGAGATGCCACAAACAGGGACCGCCTCGATGTGGCAAGAGACCTTCGACACGCACCGTATCACCCACGTACTGCCCAGGCTTCATGGGCCGTCCTCTCCGGACTACACGTCGATGTTCGACCTGATCCAGTACCCCAACCACTGGCAACTGGTACGGATCGGTGCCACCACGGCCGTGTTCTATCGCAAGGCCGAGGCCAATTCTCCGATTTCCGACTTCCTCAAGAAGCACAACACCGATTTTTCCAAGAACGCGTTCCGTACGGCGGGGGAGACAATCGACCCTCGACCGGAACTTGCCCGGGGAGACACGTCCTACACCAGTTTCCTCGCCCAGAAACGAGACACTCCGGTACCTGCCATTTCCCGGGCCGCTCACCTGGCACAGATCCTGAAGATGCAACAATCCAGCCCGGGCTTCCTGCAGGCCTTGCAGGAGGTCGCATTACGAGTGGCCAACCAGGACCTGACCGGTAGTCCCAACAGTCGACGGGCGCTGAATATCCTGGCCGAAACAGCCGCCGTGGCACACGTGGCGATCCGATCCGCCAACGAGGGCTTGATCGTTGCCCCGAATTCCAGTGAAGGCTTCCTGGTACTGGGCATCGCCTACGCTTGCCTGGATGATATCGAATCGGTTTTCCGCGGTGGCAACTCCAACACCCCCTGGTCCAAGCGACGTTACTTCGAAGCGATCCAGGCTCTCAACCAGTCCATTGAACTCGATCCCAATAACGCAGAGGCCCTGTTCACACGCTACCGGAGACTGCAGCGTCTCAACCGTTTCGACCTTGCTCTTGAATCACTCAAGCGTTTCGACGAACTGACACCGTTGCCCACGGGGGCGGATGAGTCGCAGGTTGAAGCCAGAAGACAGCAGGTCGACGATCCACTTCAGCGACTGATCAGCAGCGTGGAGCCGGTCAAGAAGGAAATCCAGAAGACCTTTCATTCCACGACGGGTGACGAACCGCCCGACCGGATCGAGTTCGCACTTTTGCTGACCCAGGAACAACCCGGCCGTGGAGTCTTCATCGGCACCGCGTTGCAACTGGTCAATGACGACATCGAAAAAGCTGGCAGCCCGGAAGTCCTGTTGCTCAAGGCCCGCTGGATGATGGAGGCCGGGATTTTCCACGACGAGGCGACCGCCATGACGCTTGACGAGATTTTCCAGGACCTCGGCGAGCAGAGTGGTCAACCGGCCAGCCGGACCACGCTGGCGATCAGCCGGCTGGCCTACGCCGATTTCGACCAGGCCAACCAGTTGTTGCAGGGCGAACTGGCCGGGCTGGAGAAGCAAAGACTGGGTGACGCGTTGAGAACCCTGCCACTGGTCCTTCGCCCCCAGCAGTGGCCGTTTGACCAGGTCAATTCGACCATGAATCTTGTGCTGGCGCACCCGAGTGTTCAGAGCGAGATCCTGTTCAACGTGGCGCTGAGCCATCTCGAGGCCGGACGGGTCGACCAGGCCGGCGACGAATTGACCCGCCTGCTGGACGACGTCCCGGACTCGCATCTGCGGCCACTCGCCCAATTCTACATCTCGCAAATCTCCAACAAGCCACTGGAACTTCTCCACAGCGTGGGGCCGCTGGAAATGATCCCCGTCGAAGCCGAGATGTTCGTGAACGAGCCCGAGGCGACTCCGGCACCGAAAAAATAGGCCCGACCCCGGCAACCTCTACTCGGCCATCTCCTGGCCGAAACTCAACCGCATCTGGGGATCCAGTTGCTGCTGGAATTCCTTGAACAGCAGGCTCGGCTGGATGTCCTGGTTGTGTTGGTACTTGTCACTCTGGTACTCGGTCACATCTCCCGAAATGGTGTGGTAGGAGATCTGACAAATCGGGACACCGGGATAGACACGGACCGGCTGCACGGCAAACATCTCGAGCGTCCAGTATCCACTGAAACCAACATCGCCAAAACTGTTGGTGCAGTGGACAAACAGTCCCAGCCGACCAACCGAACTGCGTCCCTCGATCATCGGCACCAGGTTGTGCGTCTCCGTCCGCTCGACGGTTCTCGCCAGGTACAACTGGTTGGGATTCAACACGAAACCCTCCGGCGGAATCGTGTAGCGACGGAACCGATTGGGCCGCTGCATGTCCAACACGATCTCCTCGTACACGAGGAGTTCGTCGTGAAGGCTGAGGTTGTAGCTGTTGGGGTTGAGTCGCTCGGAATCGAACGGCTCAATCAAGATGTTATCGCCCAACTGTGCGGTGATTTCCGACCCCGTCAGGATCATGACGTCCCGTCCGTCGTGCGGCCACAGGCCTGGTCCACCTCGCGGAAGCACTCCGCGACAATCAACGGGACACACGGTAGTCCCATTCGGTTGTGGTTGCAACAACCCGCCACAGACTCTGCCACGCTCATTGGTCACCCATCGCTCTCATGTCTCCAACGGCGGCAGTCCAACTCGCTGACAACAGGCGAGCAATGGACACTCAGGACATTGTGGGCGTCGGGCAATACAGATTTTTCGCCCGTGATGAATCACCCGGTGTGAATACTCGATCCACTCCTTCTTGGGCAACAACGCGACCAGATCTTGCTCGATCTTTTCGGGATTGGCCTCGGTGGTCAGTCCCAGCAAGTTGCTGATCCGTTTCACGTGGGTGTCAACAACCACCCCACTGGCAATCCCAAAACAGACTCCCAGGACGACGTTGGCCGTCTTGCGTCCAACGCCGGGCAACCGGATCAGGTCCTCGACATTCTGGGGAAACTCGCCTCCATGGTCTCTGACCAGCCCCCTGGCCATTCCCTTGAGGCTCTTGGCCTTTGCACGGAAAAATCCGGTCGACTTGACGATTCGCTCGATATCGCGAATCCGGCCACCAGCCAACTTCTCAGCCGTCGGAAATTTCTCGAACAACGCCGGGGTCACCATGTTGACTCGCTCGTCGGTGCACTGGGCCGAGAGAATCGTGGCAGCCAGCAATTGAAACGGGCCGTCATGATGCAGCGCGCACTCGGCATCCGGGTACGCGCGCTTCAGACCTCGCACGACCTTTTTCGCCCGCGACCTCGTCTCATCGTTGGGAACGATACAACCCGACCTGGCCATGAATCAAACCGCGATAAGAGAGAAACGCCCGATAGACACCGCCGAGGACGGCTCTTTAGAATCGAGGTGACGGGCCCGGATGACCGGGCCAAACCAGACGCCGGTCGTCCAGCATCACCACAGCAGAAATCATACGCGTCGATCGCCTGATCGCAATCGTCCGATGCCCCAAGAACCATCCCCCCCCTATCCGCCGCAGTACCTCGAGGGCTTGCGGCTGTTGAACGAACAGGACTTCTTTGAGTGCCACGATGTGCTGGAGGAACTCTGGGCAGACATCGTCGGTGACGAACGACAGTTCTACCAGGGCCTGATTCAAGTGGCCGTCTCCCTGTTTCACTTCAGCAACGGAAACCTCGGTGGAGCACGCAAGTTGTATCACTCGTCACACAAGTACCTCCAACAATATCCCCCCACCTACATGGGCCTCGATCTCGAGAACTTGCTCAACGACCTCAAGGCCTGTTTCAAAGAATTGCTCGACGCCGGCAACACCTATCCCACTGACCTGGTGATCGACGAATCCCTCATCCCACGCGTGGCGATACCCGCCTCATGACACCATTCGAACCAGATCCTGGCCAGTTGCGGAACTTCACCGGCAATGTGCCGTTGTTTCCGTTGCCCGACACCGTGCTGTTCCCGAATGGCCTGCTGCCGTTAATGATTTTCGAGCCTCGGTACCGGGAGATGATCGCCGACGCTCTGGCCGGCGACAAACTGATCGCCATGGCACTGCTGGCACCCGGATGGGAATCGAGCTACGAATCAAAAACAGCCACCATCCACCAGACCGTCTGTATCGGCCGCATTGCTTCCTCGAAATTGCTCTCCGACGGCCGGTACCAGGTGGTCATCGAGGGGCTTGCTCGTGGTCAGGTGCTCGATGAAGACCATGATTCACGTCCCTATCGGATCGGTCGAGTCGAGTTGAATCCGGAAATGCCCGCAGACCTCTCGAGCGAATTGCGGCGACGGCGACAGCGAGAACTGCTGGTCGGCTTCCAGCAGGTGGCGGCTGGTTTCGACTTCGACAATACGTTCCATGACTCCCTCGATGCCGACCTCCCGCTCGGTGGATTGTGTGACGTGATTGCCTTCTCGCTGCCGCTGGAACCCAAAACGGCACAGTCAATTCTCGAGGAAACCAATATCGCCACCCGCGCGTTGTTGGTCCTGGATGAACTGAAAAACTGTCTTGGCACCGGTGATCCCGTCCAGCCGTCAACGTTTCCGCCACCGTACAGTCTCAACTGACCCCCCTCAAAAAACTCCCAACAGATTCTTCACGAGTTCCAGATGTCCCGTTCCACTCCCGACACCAACGACTCCCCCCATCCCACTTCGCCGGTCGACCAACCCCGGATTGCCCAAGCCGTCCGTGAGATTCTCGAGGCGATCGGAGAAGATCCTGATCGATCCAGCCTGATCGAGACACCTGACCGAGTGGCCCGGATGTACACCGAGTTGTTCTCCGGATTGCATTCGGATCCCGCCCGACACCTCCAGAAATGTTTCCAGGAAGCCTTTGACGAGTTGGTGTTGGTCCGGGAGATCAGTTTCAACAGCCTGTGTGAACATCACCTGCTGCCCTTCATGGGAGTCGCTCACGTTGGCTACCTGCCCAACGGACAGGTCGTCGGCCTCAGCAAGTTGGCCAGGGTGGTCGAAGAAGTCTCGCACCGCCCACAGGTCCAGGAACGGATGACCGACCAGATTGCCGACTTGCTCTCCGAGGAACTCGATGCCAAGGGAGTCGTCGTGGTGATTGAAGCGACGCACACGTGCATGACAATCCGGGGCGTCCGGAAGCCGGGCAGCCGAACCGTCACCAGCGCGGTCCGGGGTCTGTTCAAGACCAACCAGTCCAGCCGCGCTGAGGTCATGTCGCTGATCAACCGAGGCTGAATTCCCACAGCTGGTCCAAAAGAGAAACCTCGTGATCGCCCAGTTCGCCATCCGGTTGATCTGTGGAATGAGCCTGGCATGGTGCCTGACTCCCAGGCGACAGATCACAGATGGCTTCTTCCGGATCCAAATGCTGATCACCCTGGGGCTATCGGTCCTCGCCTGCCTGGCCCATCTGGGGGGGTGGAACAATACCATACCGCAGGTGGCGGGAGATCCTGGCAGCGCGGGGGGAATTCACACCCACACCTGGCTCTGCGGAGCGACGGCCATCGTGGCATATGTCGGCAGCTTCACCTGGGCCCTGGGCCGACGCCGTATTGGAACGGTGTGCATCGTTCTGATCACCGCGTTGGCACTCGTGCTGCTGGTCCAGTCGGCCCGGACCGCCAGTTCGACCTCCTTGCCAATGTCGCTGATGGTCGTTGCCTCTGAACTGTCAACCGCCCTGTTGCTGGGTGCTGCAATGGTCAGCATGCTGCTGGGACACTGGTATCTGACGGCCACCGGCATGCCTCTGGCGCCTCTGAAACGGCTCAACCTCGTCCTGGGAGTCGCCACGCTGCTGAGAATCGCTCTGGCCATCATCGGGTTCGTTCTAATCGGAGGCCTGCCCGAATCGGACCACCAGAGATTGCTGCTGTCACTGCGATGGCTTGCCGGGCTGGTCAGTCCCCTTGTCGTCGTGGTGATGGTCTCGAGAATTCTCGAGTACCGCAACACGCAATCCGCCACCGGGGTACTCTACGTGGGAGTGGTATTGATCCTGACGGGAGAATTGACCGCCACGCTACTGGCCCATGAACTTTCGATGCCGGTCTAGGTGGACCGCAGCCTGTTCCACATTCTTCAAGAATCCGTTCCACATCCGGTCGTTTCCCATGCAACTCGACTTCAAATGTCCACGATGTGAACAGACCGTGCGGGTCACTGATGGCCTGAACGAAGATCTCCTGGCCTGTCCCACCTGCGAGTTCAAGAGATCCATCCCCGCGTCGACATGGGATGACGGCCGGCTGGCCGAATGCCTGGCCTGCGGCGAACGAGATCTCTGGAGACAAAAGGACTTCCCACAAGCGGTCGGGATCGGCCTGGTTGTTCTCGGTGGTGTCCTCTCTACGATCGCCTGGGCACAGTACCAGCCCGAGTGGGCCATCGGCATCCTGATGCTGTTCGCACTCCTCGATTTGGCATTGTATAGTCTGATGAAAGATGTGTTGGTCTGTTACCGGTGCCAGGCCCGGCACCGGCTCGAGGGCCCAACAGACGGCTACGAGCGATTCGATCACGAACGAGCCGAACGTTACCGACAGGAGGCGCTCCGCCGGGATCCTCTCGACCTCGCGGAATGATCCGCCGACAACCAACACATCACCGGGTGGTGCCAAACGAGTCCGCAAACGGATTCTGCTCAACGAGTCAACGGAGTCGCAAACGAGTGGATGAGCAACGCCAGTTGATGCTCGAAGATCTTGGCAGCGTTCTCGAGGGCGAACTGCTCGTCGACCCGCTCTCGACAGCTCTCTACGCCAGCGACGCCAGTCTTTACGAGATCCCGCCCCTGGCCGTCGCCCGCCCACGCACCCGCGATGACGTCGTGGCCATCGTGCGGTACGCCGCCGAGGCCGAGTTGGGAGTATTTCCACGCGGGGCCGGCAGTGGCCTGGCTGGTGGCTGCCTCGGCCCGGGCATCGTCGTCGACTTCTCGCGACACCTCCATCATGTCATCTCGGTCGACCGCGGAACGGTCACCGTCGAACCCGGTATCGTTCGTGATGAACTCAACCGGTATCTCCGACCACTGGGACGATACTTTCCACCAGATCCCTCCACCGGTGCCATCACGACCGTTGGCGGCATGCTGGCCGTCGATGCCGCTGGGTCCCGTTCGGTGCGTGTCGGTTCGACGCGAGATCATGTCAAGCAAATTGAACTGGTCACCGGAGACGGCTCGGTGATCGAAGCGGGAAGTGAACAACTGGTCAGCCGGACAATCGGCGGAGCGATCGATCCAACCGACCCACACCAGAGACTCTGCGACAACCTCGAACGCATTCTGCGAGAAAACGACGAACTGATTCGCGAACANCAGCCAGCACTACCACGCAATTGCAGCGGGTATCTTCTGCGAGGGANCCTCTCCGAGGATCGGCTNGAACTNGNACGCATGCTCGTCGGTTCNGAAGGAACTTTGGGGCTGTTCACTCGCGCCACATTGCACACGTCACCCCTGCCCGAACACCGTGGCATCGTGTTGCTCCTGTTCGGACGCCTCCAGGAAGCCACCCGGTGTGTCCAGGCCATCTCCACGCTGCAGCCCTCGGCCTGTGACCTGATGGACCGACGGGTACTGAGCCTTGGGCGAGAGTCGGACTCGCGATTCGGATCTATGATTCCCGCNGGGACCGAGGCGGCGTTGATCGTTGAACAGGTCGGGTTGAGTGAACGGGAAACGCAGGAGAGAATTGCCCGGGTCGTTTCGGCCGCACGCGCCACGGCCCAGTCAACCCGNGTCGCATTCGAGGCTCACAACTTCGACGACGTGGAATTCCTCTGGTCACTGCCGCAACGTGTTGTCCCGCTACTGTCCCGGCTCAAGGGCGCCACGCGACCACTGCCGTTTGTTGAAGACATCGCCGTCCCCCCCGACCAATTGCACGAATTCCTGATCTCAGCACAACGGGTCTTTCAGGACCAGGAGATCACNGCTTCGCTTTACGCTCACGCGGCAGCTGGCCAATTGCACCTCCGCCCGTTTCTCCCGGCCCCCGCCATCGACGATGGTGCCCGGCTCGAGCAACTCGCCGNGAGCCTNTACGAGGAGGTGTTCCGGCTAGGAGGNACCATCAGCGGGGAACACGGCGACGGCCTTTCGCGCACACGCTTTCTCACGAAACAGTACGGNCCACTTTGCCGGGTCTTCCAGTTCGTCAAGGATCTCTTTGATCCCCAGGGGCGACTCAATCCCGGAAAAATCGTGCCCGACTCACGTCACCTGAGCCGGATCGACTTTCGCCCNGCAGAACACGCCNCCGTTTCCACCCCACCGCTCTCCCCNCCGGACACCGTTTCCGNCCNGGCGGAGACTGACCTGGTGNCNCTGGGAGCGTCGTGGACAGCGGAAGAATTCACCGAAGCGGCCAACGACTGCAACGGCTGTGCAGCCTGTCGGACGGTGTCTCCTCAACANCGAATGTGCCCGTTTTTTCGAATCGATCCCTCCGAACACGCCAGTCCGAGAGCCAAGGCGAACGCCATCCGTTCAGTGTTTGGACCACTTGGTTCCGAGGCCCTCGCCTCCGAGGAACTCCGACAACTCTCCTCGCTGTGCTTCAACTGCAAACAATGCCAACTGGAGTGTCCTGGCCACGTCAACGTGCCACAGATGATGGTCGAGGCCAAGGCGGTCCAGGCCACCGTCGATGGAATGACCCGGGCCGACCGGGCCGCTGCCNGAATTCACAACCTGGTGGCCCTGGGNGGACTGATGCCCAGGGCCACCAACTGGCTGCTTGAGCAACCTCCNGCCCGGTGGCTGATCGAGAAACTGTTCGGGATTCACCGTGAAAGGCGTTTGCCAACACTGGCTCGACGCTCGTTTCTCAGGAATCTGCCACGACGCTGGTCATTCCGACCGCGCCCCGGCGCCCGCCCCAAGCCGGTGGTCTATTTTGTCGACCACTTTGCCAACCACCATGATCCCGAACTCGCCACGGCACTGATCCGCATCCTCGAACACAACGACATCCCCGTCTACGTGCCCCGTGATCAATACCCCTCGGGAATGGCGATGATCACCGCTGGCGACCTCGATTCGGCCCGACGACTGGCCGAATGGAATCTTCGAGAACTTGGAGAACTGGCTCGCGAGGGCCATCGGATCGTCTGCAGCGAACCCTCAGCGGTCGTCTGCCTGCAACAGGAGTANCCNCGCCTGGTCNACCATCCCGACGCCCCGGCGGTGGCAGAACAGGTGATCGAGGCCGGGACATTCCTGGCCGAACTCCACGCCNCAGGTCAATTGTCGCTGGATTTTCAGGAACTGGAAATCGTGGCCGGGTACCACACCCCCTGTCACCTCAAGGCCCTGGGCGACCAGTCCTCACTGAGAGATTTGCTCGGTTTGATTCCCGGTTTGCAGGTTTCTACAATTGACTCAGGTTGCTCGGGAATGGCTGGCGCCTGGGGGATCGCGCACGAGAATTTTGTGACGTCGATCGAAATCGGACGGCCGCTGATCAGCAGGATGCAACAGGGCGATCTTGGAATCGGAACCACTGAATGCAGTGGGTGTCGGCTGCAGATGCAGCAGGCTTCCCACACACCGACTCTTCATCCTCTGAAACTCATGGCACTGGCCTACGGCCTGATCCCGGAAATCGAGCAACACCTGCCCCAGTCGCGGGGCCGTTCGCATCGTCGTCCACAAAAGCAACTGGTGATCAAGTGAAAGTGGCCGTCCAACTGTTTGCCCACGCCCGGGACCTTGCCGGACAGGAGCGAGTCGAGCTGGAACTCACCGAACCGGTTTCCGTTGGAGACGTGCGGTCCGCGCTGGCCGTCCACGTGCCGCAACTGGTNCCCGTGGCAGATGGATTGCTGATCGCCGTGGGTACCGACTACGCCGACGATGCCGTCAAACTGGATGGCAACGACACGATAGCCTGCTTCCCTCCCGTTAGCGGCGGCTAACACAACCTTCAACGCCACTCCATGGCCTGCCAGATGATCCAACTCACTCACGACCCGATCGACACTCACCAGTTGACCGAATCGGTCCGCGACCATGCCGCTGGTGCCGTCGTGCTGTTTTTGGGCACAGTCCGAGAACTCACGGATGGACGCCGTACGCTGGCACTCGACTACGATTCATACCCCGAGATGGCAACGGCGAAGTTGGAGGAACTTGTCGAGAACGCTCGTTCCCAGTGGCCCATCACCGCGTGTGGAATCGTTCACCGGCTCGGACATCTCGAATTGGGTGACGTCAGTGTTGCCGTGGCCGTCAGTTGTCCGCACCGGGTCGAGGCCTTCGAAGCCGGACGATTCCTGATTGACACTCTCAAGGAAGTCGTACCCATCTGGAAAAAAGAGAATTTCGAGGATGGGACCACCGAGTGGGTCCATCCAGGCATGGACACTTCCAGCGACACTGCTTCCACCGACACCTCTCTCTCCAGTTGATCAACATCCCCCGACCGTGACTCGCCCATGACTCCCTCACATCCACTCGTCGACACATTCGGCCGGCAGCACAACAACCTGAGAATCAGCGTCACCGACCGCTGCAACATCCGTTGTTTCTATTGCATGCCGGCCGACAACGTCCAGTTCATGAATCGGAGCGAGTTGCTGACGTTCGAGGAAATCGAACGATTCGTCCGTGTCGCGGCGGGACTGGGAATCAACAAGCTGAGACTGACAGGCGGCGAGCCACTGGTACGGCGTGACCTGCCGGAGTTGATCCGACGGATCTCGAAGGTCGAGGGCATCACCGACATTGGTCTCACCACGAATGGGATTCTCCTGGCCGACCAGTCCGATGAACTTCACGCAGCCGGACTCTCGCGAATCAACATCAGCCTGGACGCGCTGGACCCGGTCCGTTTCAAGGAAGTGACTCGTCGCGAGGGCTACGAAAAAGTGCTCGAGGGCATCGAGGCGGCCCAGGCGACAGGATTCGATCCGATCAAGATCAACGCCGTCTCAATCCGGGGCCTNACCGAAGATCAAGTGGTGCCCTTTGGACGCCTCGCNCGCGAAACCGGAATCGAAGTGCGGTTCATCGAGTTCATGCCGCTGGACGCCGACAACGCCTGGGAACGTGACCGCGTNCTGTTCGCTTCCGAAATCCGGGAACGGCTCGAGGCCGAGTTCGGCCCCCTGCTCGCCTGTGGCCGCCCCGACCCGACAGCACCGGCCAACCAATTCGAATTTGCCGACGGAGTGGGCCGTGTGGGGTTCATTGCCTCTGTGAGCGAGCCCTTCTGTGGCAACTGCAACCGATTCCGATTGACCGCTGATGGAAAACTNCGCAACTGCCTGTTCAGTCTCGAAGAAACCGACGTCAAGCAACTGCTTCGCGATGGAACCGANGACGCCCCGATCATCGACGCGATCTCCACATCGATCCACGCCAAGGCCGAGGGACACGAAATCAACACGGCCCGTTTCATTCAGCCTGATCGACCGATGCACTCCATCGGCGGCTAGCCCTCGGTTATTCACGCGGCCTCTTCCAGGACCTCGCCCGTGCCCCGTATATACCTCGACAACGCGGCCACGAGCTTCCCGAAGCCCGAATCGGTTTATGACGCCATCGATCATTACAACCGGACACTCGGCGCTGCGGCCGGACGGGGCGGCCACCGGGCAGCAGTCGAAGTCGATTCCGTGCTTCGCCGNTGTCGCAAGCGAGCCGCCGCCCTGCTGGGCGCCGAGGCACCCGAACAGATCATCTTTGCCTTCAACGCCACCGATGCACTCAACATCGCCCTGCACGGCCTGCTACTGCCAGGTGACCACGTCATCACGACAGCCGCCGAACACAACTCGGTCCTCAGGCCACTGACTGCACTCGCGGATCAGGGTGGAGTCGAACTCACTGTGGTCGCTGTCGACGCCACTGGCCGAGTTGACCCGACTGAGATGCGGGACGCACAACGCCCCAACACCCGACTTGTCGCCGTGCAGCACGCCTCGAATGTCAGCGGCGCCATCCAGCCAATCGTCGACATCGGAACCGATGCACACGATGCCGGGATCCTGGTGCTCGTGGACGCGGCACAGACAGCAGGACATCTTCCAATTGACCTGGCCGAATGGCCGGTCGACCTGGTGGCTTGTGCTGGCCACAAGGGGTTNCTCGGCCCCCTCGGGACTGGACTGCTCTACGTCCGCCCGGGAATCGAGGATCAACTGCGAGGGTTCCGCCAGGGTGGCACAGGATCGTTCAGTGACCAGGACCGTCAACCAACGACGATGCCCGATCGATTTGAAGCCGGAAACCCCAATGCCCCGGGATTGTTCGGACTGGAAGCTGGATTGGCCTGGCTGGAAGACCAGGGAATTGAAACCATCGCNGCAGCCGAAAAANCGTTGACCGAGAGGCTCGTTTCCGGACTCGCCCCGCTGGCAAACATATCGATTATTGGCCCTCCACTCGAATCTCCCCGCGTCGGCGTGGTCAGCATCGTCGCCGCGGAAATGGAGCCTCACGTATTGGCCACTGTGCTCGATGAATCTTTTGAAATCCAGGTCCGTGCCGGGCTGCATTGTGCTCCCGGAGTGCACCATGCGGCGGGGAGCTTTGACAACGGCGGAACGGTGAGANTGAGTGTTGGGCCGTTCACGACGAGCACCGAGATCGACACAGCATGCGAGGCGATCGCGGCCATAACAGCCAACTAGGCCGCCTCATCAACCGGAATTAGCTTGGGCACTGGAATCGTCAAGCCCGTGATGGCTCCGTGACGCGCCAGCAACGTCGCACAGCGGTGCCTGAGAAATCGACAAGCGAGCGGGGCTGGCGATGTCGCCAGGTACAGATCACACAGCCGTTCCGCCTCCAAATCGAACAATTCCGCACGCGGCGAGTGCATGTGNTAACGGCCAGCAAAACGTCGGTGATCGCCGTCGAATTGCGGACCAATGTGAAACAACTCGTGAAAGACGGTCACCAGTTTTTCGCGATAGGTCAAATTCAGGAACCGAGGCAAACAAAACGTGAGGATGTACAGCTGTTCACGGCCGTCAACAACCAGCGGCTCTATCACGTACCGTTGTCCGCGTCTCATGCCCAGCCTCGAACCACCCTCGAACCTCAGCGGGGTCAACTTGGCCCAGAGGCCGGTGCGTCCACCACTTCGTGCACGAGTGATACAAACCAACACGTCCCGCATCACGACGTGAGACAACTCGGGGACTCGACGAGAAATATCCTCGCACAGTTCGCGCATCTCGCCGCAAAAATCCAATTCGGCCTGGTCGGCCAAATCAACAGTCTTGCGGCGGGAAGGCAGCAATCGAACTCGACGGGGGGACGGGCTACGAGCCGTCCGCTTCGCTCTCGCCATTCGCTTCGCCTTCTTCCTCAGGCTGAGCCTCGGCAACGTCTCCGTCTTCAGCAGACGACGCTTCTTCGTCACCGGCTTCTTCGTCACCNGCTTCTTCGTCACCAGCTTCTTCGTCACCAGCTTCTTCGTCACCNGCTTCTTCGTCACCGGCTTCTTCGTCANCGGCTTCTTCGTCANCGGCTTCTTCGTCAACAGCTTCTTCGTCAACGGCCAAGCTCGACTCTCGCTTCTCGATCTTGTCGTCTTCTCCGACAAACTCAATCAAAGCTTGCCGACCGGCATCGCCCAACCGTACGGTGGCGAGTTTGAGAACCCGGGTGTATCCACCTGGGCGGTCGGTGAAGCGATCGGCCAGTTCTTCGAACAAAATGTCGACGGCGAGTTTGTCCCTGAGGATGGAGAACGCCCGACGTCGGCAGGCAACTGCCGGAGCGAGTGCCGCGTGCCACAGGGCGTATTCCTCGGACTCGCGAAACCGTCTCCATTCGCTTCGACCTTCGGGGTTGCCCCCCTTTTCCGGAACGTCGGATTTGATCTCAGCGGCGGCCAGTTCATGCTGCCGGCCTTTCTTGGCCAGCGTAATCAGTTTTTCGACAAACGGGCGCAATTCCTTGGCCTTGGGCAACGTGGTGACAATCCGGCCGGCCACCTTGGCCCGCGTCGGGTCATCCTCGTTCTGCTCAAGTGTGCGAATAAGACTGCACGCCATGTTTCTCAACATGGAGCGGCGGTGAGACGGGCTGCGGCCGAGTTTACGGCCTCGCATTCGATGTCGCATCGGGCTATCTGCGTCTGGGGACGACGTCGTCCGGGTCAGAAAAAGTCTGTTTCGTCAGGTTGTTTGTCTCAGGAGGGTGACGAGGTGGCCACTTTCATGCCCAACCTCAGTCCCAGTGACTCGAGCCGTTCACGTACTTCGTCCAGGGTCGTTTCACCAAAGTTCCTCACGGTGAGCAGTTCATCCTCTGATCGCCCCACGAGATCCCGAACCGTGGTGATTCCCTCGGATTCAAGACAGTTGGTGGCTCGAACCGAAAGGTTCAACTCGGCGAGACTTCTGTTGAGCGTCTCTTCGAGTTCGAGATCGATGGGACCGTATCCGATCAACTCGGCCATTCCCTGCAATGCGGAATCCGGTGAGACTTCCGGACCTGGCTCCCGGTAAGTAACAAACGGGTTGAGATGTTTTCGAAGAATCTTCGCCGCTTCCACAAGCGCCATCGTCGGGGTCACCACGCCGTTGGTCCAGATCTCCAGGAGCAACCGGTCGTAGTTGGTCCGCTGACCGACACGTGTTTCCTCGATCTTGAATCTCACCCGGACGACCGGCGAGAAGGTGGCATCCAACGGAATCATCCCGACCTCGGGTTCAAATTCACCTCGATCATCAGCCGGGATATAGCCACGGCCGTTTTCGACGGTCAACTCGACATGAAACGGCACGTCATCCGTCAGGGTCGCCACAACCAGATCGCCGTTGATCACTTCGACCTGGCCATCGGTCTCGATATCTGCACCGGTGATCACCCCGGCCACGTCCTTCTCGATTCGAATCGTCTTGGGCGTCGGACTCTGGTTCTCGACGATCAACGACTTGAAATTCAAGCAAATGTCCGTGACGTCCTCGACCACGCCGGGAATCGTCGTGAACTCATGCTGTACCCCACGGATACGCGCCTCGGTGACGGCACTGCCCTCGAGACTCGAGAGCAGGATCCGCCGCAGGCTGTTCCCGATCGTTGTCCCAAAACCCCGCTCAAAGGGCTCGGCGACAAACAGACCGTAGGTGTCAGTCAGTGTTTCCTTTTCGGGCATCACCCGGCTGGGCAATTCCAATCCACGCCAACGAATCCGCATCGCGGCACTTCTCCTGTCGCTATCCGAGTTCAGATTCCCACGCCAGGCCACCCGGGACAATCCCGGCCGGACGAGGAGTCACTCTAATTACACACGCCGTTTCTTCGGGGGCCGACAACCGTTGTGCGGCAACGGAGTCACATCCTCGATCACCTTGATCGAAATTCCGGCCGCCTGCAGACCCGTGATCGCACTTTCGCGACCCGACCCTGGTCCCTTGACCCGGATCTCCATCTCTCGCACACCCATCTTCGCCGCCCGTTCAGCACAGGTTTCGGCTGCTCGCTGAGCGGCAAACGGAGTGCTTTTGCGACTCCCTTTAAAACCACTCGTCCCAGCCGTCGCCCAGCACAACACATCACCATTGGGATCGGTGACAGTCACAATCGTGTTGTTGAACGTCGCCTTGATATGGGCAATCGCTCGAGTCACATTGCGTCGGACCTTCCGACGTTTGACCTTTGCCACGGTGTCGCCCTCGTTTTTCTTCTCTTTGTTTTGTCTTCAGGCCGCAATACGGCCAGTCGGCAAACTAGTGCCGCATGTCCTTGACGCCTTTCTTTCCGGCCACCGTCTTCTTGACTCCTTTACGAGTCCTGGCGTTGGTCCGGGTCCGTTGACCGCGAACCGGCAACCCACGGCGATGCCGCAGTCCCCGGTAACAACGAATGTCCCTCAGTCGTGAAATCTCCTGCTGGACTCTTCTCCGCAGTGGCCCCTCAACGTCCACCTCCTTGTCGAGGTGGTTGCTGATCCGGACCACGTCGTCCTCACTCAATTCCCCTGCTTTCGCCTGCGGGTCCAAACGCAACCGATGGCAGATGTCCAAAGCCGTCGTACGCCCGATGCCCAACAAGTAGGTCAGCGAAACGTAGGTCGCCTTTTCGTTGGGGATGTCCACACCCTGGATTCGCGGCATCTTATTCGTTCTCGTCTCGAGATTTCCAATTCAGCCATCATCAACGGTGGTGGTCTCTCACAGTCTCGCTCCCGAAAGACTCTCGAGAGCCGTTTGAAACCACCAACCGGTCCGTCGTCAACCCTGCCGTTGCTTGTGCCGGGGGTTGGACGAACAGATCACGTAGATCCGTCCCTTACGGCGCACGACCTTACAGTTCTCACAAATTCGTTTGACGCTCGAGCGCACCTTCATCGAGACCGACCCCGTCACATTAACGCATCTTTCCGAGTAGATCTCGGCGATTATAGAGGCCCTGCACCGGGATAAACAAGTGTAGCCACGCGAAAACTGCACCTTATCTCATTCACCAACGGGTGAGAACTTTGACCCCCTTGGCCGTCATCGCCACAGTCTGTTCAAAGTGAACAGTTGGATGTCTGTCACATGTTTCCAGTGTCCAGCGATCCGCCGCAATTCCCAGCCGACCGTTTCCCGTAGTGACCACCGGCTCAACAGCCAGCACCAACCCGTCAACAACATCAAAGTCAGCCCGTGGTGGCGATTCCCATCCGGCCACAGGATCCTCGTGCAACTCGCGCCCGATTCCATGCCCGGTCGGTCCTTCGATCAGCTTCAACCTCAACCCCGTGACTTCAGCTCGGACTCGTCGGACAACATCCGACCATCGTCCGCGAGAATCCAGCACAGCCAGGGCGGTCTCCAAAGCCCTCTGACCTCCAGTCAACAGTTCCTCGGCCCGGGGCTCCAATGCACCGACCCCGACACTCCTGGCCGCATCGGCACACCACCCCTCGAATCGACACCCCGCGTCAATGGTCACCAGATCTCCGTTGACCAACACACGATCACCGGGAATCCCATGCAGGGCCTGGTGATTCACCGAAACGCAACTGGCCGTGGGAAACGGTGTTTCACCAATCGCGCCCAGGAAAATCGCGTCTGCCCCCGCATCCGACAACACCGTCGTCACCGCCGCGTCCAGTTGCGCCGTGGTCACACCCGGCTCAACCCGGTCGACAGCAGCCTGGAGTGCCAGAGCAACAATCTCGCCAGCCCGACCGATCCCGGCGATTTCAGTGGGGGTCCTGAGTTGGATCACCGGTGAGCCCGTCCCCCGTGATCGCGGCTAGGACTCGCCTTCGAGCAACCCCGGGTAGTTTCGCATCACCAGGTGGCTGTCGATCTTCTGCACCAGGTCCAGCGCCACCGACACGACGATCAACAACCCCGTGCCTCCGTAGAAACTGGCGATCAGGAACGGGATCCCCATTGCCGTGGCGATGATCGTGGGAATGATGGCCACCAGTGCCAGGAAGGCGGCTCCGACATACGTGATTCGCACCATGACCTGTTCTAGAAACGCTGCGGTCCGTTCTCCCGGGCGGTAACCGGGCACAAAACTGCCGTAGTCCTTCAGGTTGCTCGCCATATCGCGAGGATTGAACGTGATCGCGGTCCAGAAATAACAGAAGAAGTAGATCAGGCCGACATAGCTGACGTTGTAGACAAACCCGCGTCCACTCGAACCGAAAGCGTCAGCCAATGGCCCCCACGGATCCGGACCAAAGGTCTGGTTCAATTGCTGGAACAGGAACATCGGGATCATCAACAAACTCGAGGCAAAGATGATCGGCATAACACCTGCCTGGTTGACCCGCAAAGGCAAGCTCTGACGCTGTCCACCATGAACCCGGCGACCGCGAACATGCTTGGCACTCTGAATGGGAATTCTCCGTTGCCCCTGAGTGATCATGATCACCCAGAACACGACCGCGACGAAGATCACTCCCAGCAACAGCAGTTTCTCGATGCCCGAGTCGGTTCCCAGCCCCACCCCTTCTTCAAACGCCGGTTGCAGCAATTCGGCGCCGGCCTGGGGCATCCTCGCCAGAATTCCGGCCATGATCAGCAGGCTGATTCCATTGCCGATTCCGTAGGCATCAATCTGTTCACCAATCCACATCAGGAAAACTGTCCCGGCAGTCATGGTGATTGTCCCCACCATGTGCCAGACAAAGGTGTCATAACCATCCAGAATCAACCCGCCACCACCCAGCACACCGCCGGACAGAGCCTTGATCCAGAAATAACTCTGGAACAGGCAGATCACCACCGTGGCGCGACGAGTCCACTCGTTGATCTTCTTTCGTCCCGCCTCCCCCTCTTTCTGCAACTCCTGCAACCGCGGCACAACGCTGCCCAGGAGTTGGAAGATGATCGAGGCCGAGATATAGGGCATGATGCCCAGGCCGAAGATCGTACTGTTACCGATATTTGAAGCCGAGAAGAGGGCCACGACCTGCATGATCTGGCCGATCCCCTGATTGGTCTGCATGTTCTGCAGGCTCTCCTGCAGAACCTGCTGGTTGATGAACGGCAGGGGGATCCAAAACCCCATGCGATACACGCCCAGCAGCGCGATCGTCAAAAAGATCTTGCGGCGCAACTCGGGAATCTTGAAGACGGTCAATGCCCTGGCGATCATCGCAGTTGACTCACCAACATCACTCGTCCAGTCCCGTGCCGACCAACCATCATGAGATCCACTCGGCCCGCCTCAATCTCCCAAACCGGCCCACCAGGCCGATTCATCGCTTTGGGTTGATACCACGTCACTCGGCACCAACCACCTGTACCGTACCGCCGGCAGCTTCAATCTTCTCCACAGCCGACTTCGAGAATCGATCCGCGACCACAGTCAAGGATTTGGACAAGTCGCCCTGCCCAAGAATCTTGAGCAAGTCAAAGCGTCCCTTGGCCAACCCCTTGGCCTGCAATGCTTGCTGATCAACCGTGTCGCCTTTTTCAAACAGCTCCTCAAGCGTGGCCACATTAACGATAGCCACGACATCAGCAAAGGCCTTGTTGTTGAAGCCTCGCTTGGCCATTCGACGAAACAGTGGCATCTGTCCGCCTTGAAAACCCGGTCGGCGTGAGGCCCCTGCCCGGCTACCGTAGCCCTTGTGGCCACGACCAGCCGTCTTGCCATGCCCCGAACCGGGACCACGGCCGACACGCCTGCGGCGTTTCCGTTTGCTTATTCCGCGGTGGACGTCATCGAGAATCACGAGATTTCCACTCCCCGCAACTGTGCGACCATCTCACGGGTCCGCAGTCGCTTGAGTCCATCAAAAGTCGCCTTGACCAGGTTGATCGGGTTATTGGAACCCCGACTCTTGGTCAGAATGTCCGACACACCGAGCGAATCGACAACCGCCCTGACGGTTTCTCCCGCAATAATGCCGGTTCCTGGACTGGCGGGCAAGAGCAGTACCTTGGCCGCACCGTATCGTCCCATCACCTGATGAGGAATTGAACTTCCCATCAGGGGCACATTGATCATGTTCCGGTCGGCGTTCTTGACAGCTTTTTCGACAGCCACGGGAACTTCAGTCGCCTTCCCATAACCCCAGCCGACCCGTCCGTTCTTGTCGCCAACAACGACCAGAGCCGAAAAGCTGAATCGGCGACCACCTTTGACGACACATGAGCATCGTCGAATCTGGACGACCTGCTCTGGGCCTTCAGCCCGCCGCTCACGACCGCCACGACCGCCTCGGCCACGTCCGCCGCCACCTGGACCACCACGTCCACCACCGCCAGGCCCACGGCCTCCACCTGTTCCACCCGTTGACACGATTCTCTGCTCCCGACCCCGCACGGATCAATCCGGTTGGCGGCCTCAGCCCTGTTGTTGTCCCGTTAGAAACTCAATCCCGCTTCACGAGCCGCGTCGGCCAACGACGCCACACGGCCATGATAACCAAATCGCCCACGATCAAAAGTGACCTCTTTGACTCCAGCTTCGATCGCTCGTTCGGCAACTCGCTTGCCAACTGCCTGAGCCGCTTCGCAGTTGCCACCCACGGAATCGCCCTCGGTCGAACTCGCCGACACCAGGGTCCTGCCCGACGAGTCGTCGATCACCTGAGCGTAAATGTGTTTGTTGCTGCGAAACACGCTCAACCTCGCCCGACCACAGCGATCCCGACGCACACGATTGTGTACGCGAAAACCACGTCGCTTCCGTCGGGTCGCAATTCGTTTTTTTACTTTCATGACTTTTCCATCGAGCTCGCAATTGGGCTGCAGGCTGACTAACCGCCGGCACCGGCAAACGCCTTGCCCTGCTTCCTCCGCACATACTCGTCGCGATAGCGAATCCCCTTGCCCTTGTACGGCTCCGGAGGACGCACCGCGCGAACATTGGCGGCAAACTGGCCGACGGCCTGTTTATCGCACCCAATCACCTTGACCAGGGTCGCACTCGGCAATTCGCAAGACACACCGTCGGGCAAAGCCAACTTGACCATGTGTGCGAAACCGACACTGAGGTTCAAATTATTCCCGTCGAGGACGGCCTGGTAGCCGACGCCGTGGATCTCGAGTTGCTTCTCGAACGGTGAAACCACGCCTTCAACCATGTTGCTGATCAAACTGCGGGTCAGGCCATGAAGCGAACGATTGGCTCGGGAGTCGTCCGGACGCACCACCCGCAACTGGTTCGGATCGTCGTCAATCTCGATCGCCATCGCCGGGTGGACATCCCGCGACAGTTCGCCCTTGGGTCCCTTGACCCGGACAACAACGCCATCGACGGAGACCTCGACACCAGCAGGAATCGGGATCGGCTGTTTTCCAATGCGAGACATCGTGCAGCCCTTGGGTCGCGCTAAATAGTGATGAATTGAGTGGTGGGTATCTGTGGTCGTAAGTGTTTCGCTGGGTTCGACTCGACGTCCTGCTCTACCAGACCTCGCAGAGCACTTCACCGCCGATACTCTTTGACTTCGCCTCACGATTGCTCAATACGCCCTGGCTGGTCGAGATCACCGAAATACCCAGTCCCTGCAGCACGTCACCAGAGTCACGGGTGCGGGTGTAAACCCGACGTCCGGGCTTGCTGACTCGCTGGATCGACTGGATCACGTCCTCACCATTGGGACCGTACTTGAGGTTGAGCCGCAAGACATTCTGTGGAGCTTGCTCGATTGTCTCGAAGTCCCAGATGTACCCTTCCCGCTGGAGCACCTCGGCGATGCCCTGCTTGACGCGGGAAGCGGGAATATCAACGCGACTCCGCTCGATCCGCAGAGCATTGCGGATGCGGGTCAACATGTCGGCAATCGGGTCGGTCATCATGGTCGGGGTCTCTTGGCGGTCCCGGGCAAAACCCGGCTTGTTTTCCTATTGAGCAACGAAGGGCCTACCAACTGGCTTTGCGGGCCCCGGGAATCAGTCCGTCCAGGCACAGGTCACGGAAGCAGATCCGACAAATGCGAAACTTGCGATAGACCGCACGCGGTCGCCCGCACAACTGGCAGCGACGTTCGCCGCGAGTGCTGAACTTCGGCTTTCTGTTCGCCTTTTCGATCTTGGCCTTACTCGCCATCAGTCCTGATCCTCTTTCTGAAACGGCATGCCCAATTCCCGCAGAAGCTCACGACCTTCCTCGTCGGTCCTTGCGGTGGTGACAACCGTGATGTTCATACCCTGCGTGTGCCCCACACTGTCGGGATCGATCTCGGGGAACACCATCTGTTCGGTCAATCCCAGCGAATAGTTTCCCCGTCCGTCAAAGCTGTCCGGACTCAAACCTCGGAAGTCCCGCACACGGGGCAATGCCAGGGCGATCAGGCGATCGAGGAATTCCCACATCCGCTGTCGTCTCAAGGTGACTCGACACCCCACCGGCATGCCTTCTCTCAACTTGAAACCCGCGACGCTGCGCCGGGCACGAGTGATCTGGGGTTTCTGCCCCGAGAGGGTGGTGAGGTGGCCAACGGCTTCATCAAGACGCTTGTTGTCCACGATCGCATCACCAACCCCCATGCTGATGACAACCTTCTCCAGACGCGGCACGGCCAGGTCATTCGTCTTGTCCAGACGGTCCCTGAGCGCCGGAATCACCTCGTCTCGATACTTGTCCTTCAACCGGGCCATCTCGTACGTGCTTTCGCTATTGATTGAGGTGACCGCATGTCGGTCACCGGGTCTGTATGGATCAGGTACTGTGTGTTTCTGTGATTGGTTTGAAGAGTTGGCCTGTGGCGGCCGCCGGAAAGGTCGTCACACGACTAACTCGAAACGCCAGCCGAACGATTCGCCTTGGCAGCGCCGATCGTTCCGACTTCAGTTTCACACTTCTTGCAAAAACGGACCTTGGAACCCTCTTCGGTGAATTTCACTCCCAGACGCACTCCCGCAGCGCAATGGCCACAGTAGAAGAGCACATTGGAACTGTCAATTGGCAGGTCGATCTCCAACTGCCCCCCCTGGGGACTCTTGGGATGCCCACGACGAACATGCTTCTTGACCTGGTGCACGCCCTCGACTCGGAGCTTGTCTCCTCCGTCAACCACCTGCACAACGCGGCGTGGCGAGGAACTCTTGTCCTCACCGCTGATCACCACCACCAGGTCTCCCGCGCGGATCTTCATCGCTCACACCACCTCACTGGCCAGGCTGACGATTTTCATGAAACGTCGCTCCCGAAGTTCCCGCGCAACCGCGCCGAAAATTCGGGTGCCCCTGGGATTTTGGTCTTCATCGATCAACACGATCGCGTTGCGATCGAAGCTGACGTAGCTGCCGTCGAGACGTCGCGTGGGCTGTCGACAACGAACGATCACACCTCGCTCGACACTCCCCTTGCGAACCTGGCTCCCTGGCAGAGATTTCTGAATACTGACGACAACAATGTCGCCCAGGCCGGCGGTCCGACGCCCGGTACCGCCCAGCACCTTGATACACCGCGCGATCTTCGCACCGGAGTTGTCAGCGACGTCGAGCTTAGTCTGCATCTGGATCATGGTTTCACCCGTTTTTGGCCGCGGTTGAGCCGCCGCCACAGCATCTGGCAATAGCCGTTCTAACCGGCTGCCTCCGTTGTCGTTTCCACCACACGCACCAGGTCCCATCGCTTTGTTTTCGACCGGGGCCGACACTCGATGATCTCCACCACGTCGCCTTCATGGGCCAGATTGCCCTCGTCATGAACATGGCAGACGGTTCGTCCACGGACGATCTTCCCGTACATCGAGTGGCGATAACGCCTCTCGATCTCGACCCGTAGCGTCTTGTCGGCCTTGTCGCTGGTCACGACGCCGGTGAGTCTCTTTTTCATGGCCTACTGTCTCGTTCTCTGCTAGTGACCGGCCTGGAAGTGTTCCGGGCCAGCGAAGTGCTTTTTTCCAGGGAGTCTCAGGATTCCTCTGTCGCTGTCTCGTCTGCAACGGCCGTTTCCGCCACCGCGGTCGCGGTGGCACCGGCCAATTCAGCTTCGCGCTGGATCGTCTTGATCCGTGCAATATCTCGTCTGAGCTTTCGGAGATTGCTGGGAGCGTCGAGCCGCTCGGTGGCGGCTTGCACCGTCAGGCGGAACAACTCCTCAACCAACTGACGCAACTCATGCGTCAATTGCTCCTCGCTCATCTGTCGGTATTCAGATGCCTTGGTCATCGTCTGATCGCCGTGTGTCGGAATCGTCGTTGTAAATGACTGAAAATGCCCGAGGGCAGGTCTCGCTAGATCGAAGGACGTCGCCCAAGCAGCCGTACGCGAACGGGAAGCTTGTAAGCAACTCGAGCAAAACACTCCTGAGCCGCTTCCCTAGAAATCCCCTTCACTTCAAACAGCACCGTCCCTGGCTTGACGACCGAGACCCAATGATCCGGCTCGCCCTTTCCTTTACCCATTCGAGTTTCCAACGGCCTCGCCGTGACCGGCTTGTCCGGGAAGATACGAATGTACAGTTTCCCCTCGCCCCGGATGTACTGGGTCACAGCAATCCGACACGCTTCAATTGTTGTCGCCCGCACGTGGCCGGGCTCCAGCGACTGGAGNCCCCAGTCNCCNAANGCCACGGTGTTNCCGCGNGTNGCGTTACCTTTTATGCGCCTTCTTTGGCTTTTGCGGTGCTTCACCCGCCTGGGCATTAGCGCCATCGCCAGACTCCTCACTCGCGTATGTTCCGCGATCAATCCAGACCTTCACCCCGATCGTTCCCTGGGCGGTCCGGGCTTCGGCAAAACCGTAATCAATATGTCGTTGTAGTGTTGAAAGCGGGATCGAACCACGACTGGCTTTCTCGGTCCGGGACATCTCGGCACCGCCGAGTCGTCCGGAAACTTGGATCTTCACACCGTGAACGCCGGCCTCCATCACCTGGTCGAGCGTCCTCTTGATCGCCCGCCGAAAACTGCCTCGCTTTTCCAACTGCGCCGCCACGTCCTCGGCCACCAGGACCGCGTTCCGCTGCGGATCGTTGATCTCGACGATTTTCAACTCCATTCGCCGTCCGGTCAACTTCTCGAGATCGGCCTCGAGTCGCTCCACCTCTTGCCCCTTGCGGCCGATTATGATCCCGGGCCGCGCGGTGTGCAGGTGAACGGTCACAAAATCCCGAGTCCGCTCGATCTCAATCCGAGCGATCAACGCAAAATTGTACTTCTCCTTGACGTAGGACCGGATCTTGTGGTCCTCGATGATCAAATCGCCAAATTCCCTCTTGTTGGCGTACCAGCGGCTCCGCCAGTCCTCGACGACACCAACCCGGAATCCGGTAGGTCGAACCTTCTGTCCCATTCGGTTGTCCTTTGCCTCGGCCTGAAGGCCGCCTGTTTGTGTCGTTGTTGTTTGTGTCGTTGTTGTTTGTGTCGTTGTTGCTTGGTCGTGGGCGTGTTCTGCCCGCGTGTCTCGTCCAGACTACTCAGCCCGCTTCAGGAACGTCGATTCCCACATGAATATGACATTGCCGTTTTCGGACCACGAAGGCCATGCCTCGAGCCCTCGGTCGAATCCTCTTGAACATCGGGCCACCGTCGACCCGCGCCTCGGTGATCTTCAATCGGCCCACGTGAGCGGCCTGTTCTGCCGCATTGGCCTGAGCACTGAGGATAACCTGTTCGAGCAGCCTGGCACCACGATTGGGAAGGTATCGCAGCGCATCCAGAGCATCCTCGACACTCTGATTGCGGACCAGGTCGGCCAGTGGGCGTACCTTGGTTGCCGAGATTCTGGCGTATCGGTGAGTTGCCTTGACGAGGGCCATTGCGGCCATTCCTTTGAGTGGTTCTTGCCGGATCGTTTTGTTTTTTGAATCGTTGCACCCCGCCGAGCCTGGCGACTCGACGGTAAAAANTTAGCGACCGCCCCGGGCTCCATGCCCCCGAAAAGTTCGAGTCGGAGCAAACTCGCCCAACTTGTGCCCGACCATTTCCTCGGTCACGTACACGCTGATGTGAGCTCGCCCATTGTGCACCAGAAAGGTGTGCCCGATGAACTCCGGCGCAATCGTACTCCGACGCGCCCAGGTCCTGATCGGCTCCTTGCGATGCTCGAGATCCAGCTGCTCAATCTTCTTGAGCAACTTCTCGTCGACGTAAGGGCCTTTCTTGAGTGACCGTCCCATGAAGTCGTCTCTCGCTGTTGTCTCTTGCTTGTTTGTTTTTTCTTCTGGCCTGATCGTCGACGACCAACCCGGTTCAGATTTTCAATTGCCCATACCGACGTGAACGCCGCCGGCGAACAATCGCCCGCGACGAAGCCTTCTTGCGACGTCGAGTCGAACCGCCCTTGGCGAGCTTCCCAGTCGGGCTACACGGATGACGTCCGCCCGAGTTGCGGCCCTCGCCACCACCCATCGGGTGAGCCACCGGATTCATCGCGGTGCCACGAACATGAGGCCGACGCCCCATCCATCGCTTGCGGCCCGCTTTGCCCAGCACGACAAGGCTGTGCTCCAAGTTCCCAATCTGACCGATCGTGGCCCGACACGAAGACGGCAACCGCCGGACCTCTCCGGAGGGCAAAGTGATCTGAGCCCACTTCTCTTCGCGAGCGTTGAGAACTCCGGCCGCACCGGCACTGCGACACAATTGACCACCGCGGCCGGGCTGCATCTCGATATTGTGAATCGTCGTCCCCAACGGAATCCTCGAAAGAGGCAGGCAATTGCCAACCTTTGGTTCGGCCGACGGACCACTCATCACCTGGTCACCCGCATCCAGGCCCTCGGGAGCCAGAATGTACCGCTTCTCACCATCGGCGTAGTGCAACAGGGCAATTCGCGCCGTCCGGCAGGGGTCATACTCGATGAAGGCCACCTTGGCTGGCACCGCATCCTTATTCCGCTTGAAGTCGATGACACGGTACCGCTGCTTGTGACCACCACCTCGATGTCGCGAAGTGATCTTGCCCTGGTTGTTGCGGCCGCCGGTCTTCTTGTGAGGCTTCGTCAACCGCCGCTCGGGCTTCTTCTTCCGATCGGTCAGTTCAGTGAAATCACTCACCGAGGCGCCTCGGCGACCGGGGGTCGTCGGCTTGTATTTGCGAATCCCCATCGTAACTGACTTTCCTGAATAACCGGGCCCGGAGACTCCAGCCCCGGGCGTGATTGAAATTGACTTCAGCGAGTTGTGAGTGTGCCGGTACCTGAAACCGTGGGCCTAGAAAAAGGTGATGTGATCCTCGTCGTGCAATTTGACGATCGCCTTCTTCCAACTTTTTGTGTGTCCGAGACGTGTCTTGTGCCGGCGAGGCTTGCCCTGCCGCTTCTGGGTTCGCACGGCCACAACGCGAACATCAAACAACTCGGACACAGCCTCCCGGATCTGGTCCTTGGTCGCCTGCTGATGCACCTCAAAGGTATACGCATTCAGACCATTGTCCTGGGACTGCTCCATACTCTTCTCGGTGACAACCGGGCGAAGAATCACCTGGTAGGGCTCGAGATCCAGGCCACGTCGGCGACCGGAGTCCCCATTCGAATTTTTTGTTGTTGATTGGCTCATAGTTCGTTTTCCAGGCCGACTCAGGCAGCCTCCTCCTCACCTGTCGCCTCGGCATCGTCAGCCTCGACTCCCGCTGGAACGGCCTTGAGAGGCCCTTCACGAAGCAGATCCAATGTCTCGGTGGTCAAAACCAACTGCTTCTGATGCAGAAGCTTGTAGGCGGTGAGGTCGGCGGCCGGAGACACCCACAGATTCGAGATGTTGCGGGCAGCCCGCCAGATGCTGTCATCGTGCGAGGGAATGACCAGCAGGCCGGAAGTTTCGGCCAGACCCAGGGCTGACAGTATGCCGGCAACATGACGCGTCCGAGGCTCAGGAATCGTCAGATCCTGCAGCAGAGTCACCTCGTCATCGAGAAACTTGCTGAGCAGCGCCTGGCGAGTGGCACGGCGAATCGCCTTCTTGGGAAGCCGGTAAGACCAGTCCTTGGGCCGCTTGGCAAAGGTGTGCCCACCACCCCGGCGAACAGGCGTCTGCCTGGCCCCGGCACGAGCACGGCCAGTACCCTTCTGGCGGTACAGCTTGCGAGTCGAACCCCGAACCTCGCCTCGAGATTTTGTTCTGGACGACCCCTGCCGCATATTGGCCTCGTACATCACCACCACGTCGTGCAGCAGTTGCTTGTTGACGCTCGAGGCAAAGTCAGCCGGATCGAGATCATAAGTCCCGACCTCCGAGCCGCTCGAATCGAATATTGGCAGGGTGATCATTTCGAGAAATCCACTTCAGCGTCTCATCCGGGTCAACCCGGGTTGTCAATAGTCTGTCTCAGCCGAGTTTGTTGGTCGGACGGATTGTCAAATATCCACCGGGAGGGCCTGGAACAGCCCCCTTGACCAGCAACGTATTGTTTTCGAGATCGACCCGGACGACCTCGAGATGACGGACGGTACTGCGACCACCGCCATAACGACCAGCCATACGAGTCCCCTTCAGCACGCGTGCCGGATCTGCACTCATCCCGATTCCACCGGGATGTCGGTGCACACGTTTCACACCATGACTGGCTCGCTGTCCCGCAAAGTTGTGCCGTTTCATCACGCCGGCGAATCCACGCCCCTTGCTGGTCCCGACCACGTCGACGTGTGTCGTCTCAGCAAACAACTCGACGGTCAACTCCTGGCCGACTTCAAGATCGACATTCTCCCCATCGACCCGGAACTCGCGGATGAACCGCTTTGGCTCGCAGTTGGCCTTCTCGGTGGGCTCCACCCCCGCCTCAGCCCGAGCCTTGGCACGTTTGCTCGACAGAGCGGCCACATGGCCTCGCTCGCTCCGACTCGCCTGGCTTCCACGCGATCGCCGACCACCCACGGGACGCTTCTTGTCGTCGTAACCCAACTGAACCGCCTCGTACCCGTCCCGTTCGACACTACGCAACTGAAGCACGACGCACGGACCAGCCTCAACCACGGTGACCGGGACCAGGTCCCCGTCATCGTTGTAGATCTGAGTCATCCCGACCTTGCGGCCCAGCAGTCCGACCGGCATGGTTCCCAATTCCTTATCGTGATGACCTGCCGGAAACAACCGGCCCGCGAGGGGCCTGGCTAACCGGAGGCCTTGATCTTGATGTCAACTCCGGCCGGCAACGACAGCTTGTTCAAAGCGTCAATCGTCTTTCCGGTCGGCTGGACGATATCTATCAGTCGCTTGTGAGTCCGAATTTCGAACTGCTCCCGCGATTTCTTGTCGATGTGAGGACTTCTCAGCACCGTGTAACGTTCTATGCGAGTGGGCAAAGGAATCGGCCCGTGAACCTGCGCACCGGTTCGCTTGGCCGTGTCCACAATTTCCAAGGCAGACTGGTCCAAGACCGAATGGTCAAAGGCCTCCATGCGGATTCGGAACCGCTTTTGACTGGCGTCAGCCACTCAGGCGTCCTCTGCTCTCAGGAGTCCACAGTGTGTCGTGAATTCCAAGTGTTGAATTTCCCATCAGATCGCGACAACAGTCGCCACGGAGTCCCGAATCGGCGAACCAACCCGGCCACCCACGGCAGTTTTTCTTGCCACGTCCTGACCTGTCTTACAATTAAATTTTCCCCCGCCGGACCTCGCCCGTCCGGCCAGCAATGCTGAACCGGCAGAAAGCGATCACCAACGGTGGAAAACCGGCAATGTTAGAGACGCCCGTTGGCTTTGTCAACGAAAGCCAAGCCGCGCCGGCCGAAGAAAAACACGCAAAAACCACCACTGCAAACGAGACACCAGGACGCTCACCCCAGCATCGTCTCCAGTACATCACGTGGCGCCTCGCGGTACTTCAACGGCTGCATTGAATACGTAGCACGTCCCTGCGAAAGGCTTCGAGCCTGGGTGGAATAACCGAACATCTGGGACAGTGCGACCTCCGCATTCAGGACCGCCAGGTCACCCCGTCGCAACGAATTGACAATGACAGCATGACGGGCGTTGAGATCGGCCTGCAAGGGCCCCAGGAAATCATCGGGAGTGACAACCTCCAATTGCATCACCGGTTCAAGCAATACGATCCCAGCATCGTTCAGGAGACGGTGCATCGCATCACTGGCAGCCGCGTGGAGGGCCACCTCGGTGGTTTCCTCGTCCCGCACCTCGACGTCGAGCAAGATGACCCGCAGGTTCATCAACGGGTAACCCAGCATCCCTCCGCCGGACAAGCCGTCGTGCAGCGACTCCATCAGTGATTCGGCAAGGACCGGAGAGAGGGCCGTCGGGTCGAGACGAGAATCGAGCTCAGCAGGCCCCTCCTCAGCGGTTGCCTCAATAGCCAGACGGACACGGGCAAATTGTGACACGCCCGCAGACGTCCGTTGGAATTCGCCGGTCACTTCAGCTGAATTGCGGACAGACTCGCGGTAGCTGACCCGAGGCTTGTGCACGCGAACAGCCAGGCCAAAATCCCGTTGAATTCGTTCACGAATCACTTCCAGGTGAAGTTCACCCATGCCACTGATGATCGTCTGGCCGGTATCTTCCGAGACACGGGCTGTGAACGTCGGATCCTGACGGGCCAGGCGTTCCAGCGTTTCGGCCAGTTTCTTCCGCTCGGCACTCGTATCCGGCTCAACGGCCATCGAGATCACCGTTTCGGGAAATTCAATCGACTCGAGCAGTACCGGTTCGCCCGCATCGCAAAGCGTGTCACCGGTGACGGCCACCTTGGGCCCGATGATCCCGACAATGTCCCCGGCAATTGCCTGGTCGGTCTCAATTCGTTCTCGATCGTCGGCCTGGACTCTCCAGATCTGGTTGATGAGTTCCTTGTCGCCGGTGCGGGCATTGACCACGCGACTGCCGCCGGTGAGTGTTCCGGAGTAGATTCGGAGAAAGCAAAGATCTCCATGAGTGTCGGCCTGAACCTTGAAGATCAGCCCACAAAACGCGCCATCCGGATCACACGGCCGTTCGATGCCGTCGACCACCTCCTCCTGGCCACCCTCCAGCGCCTGCTTCCGCGCCTTCCGGCGAGCCTGTTTTCCCGTGAGCTTGACGGCCTCGGCCGGAATACCAACCACGGCGGGGCAATCAAGAGGGCTGGGAAGATAGCCGGTAATGGCATCCAGCAATGGCTGCACGCCGATACAATCCAGCGCCGATCCACAAACTGTCGGCTGAAAGGCCCCGGAAAGGGTTCCTTCACGAAGCAGCCTGTGAATCTCCTCCACCGGAACGTCATCGGTTTCGATGTAGGTTTCCAGCACGTCGTCGTCGAGCAGGACGAGGGCCTCCAGCAACTTGCGTCGCCACTCCTCGACCTCGTCGGACAATTCCTCGGGGACCGCTTCAACGGTGATTTCCGAACCGTCCTCGCGGGCGTCAAACCGCAACACCTTGCGCTGGATCAGGTCGATCACAGCTCGAAATCCATCCCGCGATTCGCCGAGTGGGCCTTCCCCCAGCGGGATCTGCAGGGCCAGCGGCTGTCCACCGAGGCGATCGATGATCTGGTCGAAACTCCGTTCGAAACTGGCGCCAATCCGGTCCAGCTTGTTGATGAAGCAAATCCGGGGAACATCGTAGCGATCGGCCTGACGCCACACGGTTTCGCTCTGCGCCTCAACACCCTCCACGGCGCTGAAAACCATGACAGCCCCGTCCAACACCCTCAGGCTGCGCTCCACTTCAGCTGTGAAATCCACGTGGCCGGGCGTGTCGATGATGTTGATCGTCGCGTCTTGCCACTCGCAGGTGATGGCGGCCGAGTAGATCGTGATGCCGCGACGTGCTTCATCGGGATCAAAATCGGTGACGGTGGTCCCGTCGTCCACGCTGCCAAGCCGGTGCGAATATCCACTGTAGAACAGGATCCGCTCGGTCGTCGTCGTCTTGCCGGCATCGATGTGTGCCACGATGCCGATATTGCGGACGCGACGAATCGAGGCGACATCGCCACTGGCAGCCGACTTACCAGGCAAAATGCGCGAAGGCCTTGTTCGCGTCGGCCATCCGGTGAACGTTGTCCCGGGTGGTCATCGCGGTGCCTTCCCTGTTGAAGGCCGAAATCAATTCCTCGGCCAGCCGCAAGTGCATCGGCCGCCCCTTCTTCTCACGGATCGCCGCCATGATCCAGCGAATCGCCAGCGTCTGACGACGCTTCGGATTGACAGGCGTTGGCACCTGGTAGGTTGCCCCCCCCACTCGCTTCGACCTCACCTCGATCGCTGGCTTGACGTTCTCCACCGCCTGTGTGAAGACCTCGATGGGCTCCTCGCTCGACAACCGCTCACCGATCACGTCCAAGGCATCGTAAAAGACCCGCTGCGCGACGCTTTTCTTGCCATCGTGCATCAGGCAGTTGACAAACTTCGAGGCCAACACCGAACCGAACCGAGGATCGGGCTTCAATTGAGCGGCACTGGCGGTGAAGCGTTTGGACATTGAGATCAACCGGAAAAAACTGGATTGCGTGGGAACCGCACGTGAGGGCTACGGTTTTTTGGCCCCGTAACGGCTGCGGGCCTGGCGACGGTCCTCGACGCCAAGCGTGTCAAGCACGCCGCGAACGATCTTGTAACGAACACCCGGCAGGTCGCGAACCCGACCTCCACGGACGAGCACGATCGAGTGCTCCTGAAGATTGTGTCCCTCACCCGGAATGTAAGCGGTGACTTCCTTGCCGTTGGACAGTCGAACTCGAGCGACCTTACGCAAGGCGGAGTTCGGCTTCTTGGGAGTCACCGTCTTGACCTGCAGGCAGACGCCCCGCTTCTGCGGGCAGCCTTCCAGCAGCGGTGTATTGCTCTTGGAACGCTTCCGCTTCCGCGGCTTTCGAACCAGTTGATTAATCGTTGGCACAGGGTTCGCCAGAAACAAATGGGGTCGGTAAACGTGAATCGACCACTTTATTGCACCCTCGGAGTGCCGTCAAGCGATGCGATTCGGTGAGAGCGTCAGTCGCTGGAAGCTGGCTCAGTCGCTCCGGGACTCGCTCCCGCGGCCGTTGCTTCCTCCTCGCCGTTGTACATCTTCATCCGTGCCAACCTCAATCGCTCCTTCTCGGCCTCCAGTTCCAGCAAGGCCTCGGGACGAATGCGGACCTCCGAATCCTGGTGCATGCGGAACCCGGTTCCGGCCGGAACGAGGTGGCCGAGAATCACGTTTTCCTTCAACCCCACCAGGTGGTCGCTCTTTCCGGCCAGGGCCGCTTCGGTGAGTACCTTGGTGGTTTCCTGGAAGCTGGCTGCTGACACAAAACTCTCGCTCTGAACAGCTGCCTTGGTGATTCCCAGGAGTTGAATTGTCATCGTGGCCTCCTGCGACTTGGCCGATGTCGCCGGCTGTTCCCCGGCGGCCTCGATCTCCGCGTTCACCTCCTCGAAGACGTTCTTGGGCACGATGTCGCCAGCCTTGTATTCCGAGTCACCCGGGTTCACCACCTTGATGCATCCTCGCACCAACTCGTTGGTCTCCTGGAACTCGAGCTTGTCGATGACGACGCCTTCGAGCAATTCGGTGTCACCGGCATCCTCGACTCGCACCTTGCGCAGCATCTGCGCGATCACGATCTCAATGTGCTTGTCATCGATACCAACACGTTGCGAGCGATAGACGTTCTGGATCTCGTGCATCAGGTACTGTTGCACCGCCTCGACTCCCGAGACGCGAAGAATATCGTGAGGCACCAGTGGTCCACGGACCAGGGCGTCACCGTGTCGCACCAGGTCCTTGGCATGCACCAGCAACTGCTTGCCATGCGGAATCAGGTGCGCGGCGGGCTCTCCGACGTCGTCGGGTGGAAGAATATTGATCACTCGCTGATTCCGGCGAGTCTCCTCGGCGAATTCAATCTCTCCGTCAATTTCCGCAATCACTGCCGGATCCTTCGGCCGCCGGGCTTCAAACAACTCGGTGACTCGTGGCAGACCACCGGTGATGTCCTGCGTTCGGCCCGCTTCGCGGGGAGTCTTGGCCAGTTCCTTGCCGGCCATGACCTTCTGGCCCTCCTCCACCTCAATACTCGCCTTCTCGGGCAGGTAGTAAAACGCCTGGGTCTCTCCGGAATTGTCGACCAGGCTGATCTGGGGGTGCTTCTCGCCCTTGTACTCCATCACCGTTCGACGAATATTCCCACTGGGATCAGTTTCGACGCTGATCGTCTTGCCTTCCCGGCAGTTCTCGAGTTTCACGATTCCGCCCACTTCGGCGATAATCGGAACCGAGTGCGGATCCCACATGCACAGCGACTGACCCTCCAGGCAGACTCCCTTGATGCCCTTGAGGGCATTGTCATCGGTCCGTTTGGGAAGTTCACAGTTGGGGTCGCTGGCGTCCCACTCTTCAACTTGCAGAATCGCACCGTTGGGCACACGGTAACGCTCGAGCTCACGCTCCCGTCCCTCACGGGGGCTCAATTCCATGATCACGATTTCGCCGTTTCGGCCCAGCGCGATTTTCTTGCCATCGGGTCCGACACTCCGAACTCGCTCGAACCGGATTCTCCCGGTATGGCGACTCCGGATCTCGCTTTCCTCGACGTCACGTGAAGCCGTGCCACCGATGTGGAAGGTCCGCATCGTCAACTGTGTACCCGGTTCGCCGATTGACTGTGCCGCGATGATCCCCACGGCCAGGCCTTCTTCGACAATGGACCCGTTGGAGAGATCCATGCCGTAACAGAGCTGGCACATTCCAAGCTTGGACTGACAGGTCAACGGGCTACGCACCTTGATCTTCTCGACACCCATCTCTTCGATCTGTCGCGCCTTGGCGTCGTCGATCAAGTCGTCTTCGCGGACAATCACCTCATCGGTGATCGGGTTGACAATATTGGTTCGGCTGACACGACCACGGATGGCATCGGCCAAACCGACCTCCACCTTCTCGCTGCGGTACACCACGCCCTTGGTGATCCCCTCGGTCGTGCCACAATCCGGCTCGGTGATCACCACGTTCTGGCAGATGTCGGCCAGCTTGCGTGTCAGGTAACCACTGTCGGCCGTCTTCAAAGCGGTATCGGCCAATCCCTTGCGGGCACCATGCGTCGAGCTGAAATACTCGAGGACCGAAAGTCCTTCCCGGAAGTTTGCCTTGATCGGGGTTTCGATGATCTCGCCGGAGGGCTTGGCCATCAATCCCCGCATTCCGGCCAATTGCCGGATCTGTTCGACACCACCCCGGGCACCGGAGTTGGCCATCAAGAAAATCGGATTGACGTAACCGTCCTCTTCGGGACGGTCGTCGTGCTCGAAATCACGCATCATCTCCTTGGTGATCCGCTCGCGAGCGTGCGTCCACTGGTCGAGCACCGCGTTGTAGCGTTCCTGGTCGGTGATAATGCCTCGACCGTAGAGCTTCTGCTGCTTCTCCACTTCCTTTTCGGCCACCGCAATCACGTCGTCCTTGTTGTCGGGCGTCCGCAAATCGGAGGTGGCAAACGAAAGACCACTGTGAGTGGCCTCCTGGAAACCCAGGGTCTTCATCCGGTCCAACAGTGAAATCGTATCGCTGCGGCCCAGGTGGTCGTGGTGGTAGCAATCGGAAATGACGTTGGCCAGGTCCTTGCTCTTCATCGTCAAGTTGTAGAAGGCCATCTTGGGATCGAGGATGTCATTGAACAGCACCCGACCGACGGTGGTATCGAGCAGTCCCCCCGGGCGATAGTCCTCGGGAGCCCGCGGACGAATCTCCTTGTCGGCCGACAACCGGAGCTTGATGCGGGTGTGGCGGGTGACCTTCCCCTGCTCCAGGGCCATGAAGACCTCCGCGGGTGAGGCGAACATCATGTCCTCGCCCGGCCGGTCGTCGCGCGGCAAGGTCAAGTAGTAACAGCCCATCACGATGTCCTGGCTGGCACTAATGATCGGATCGCCATTGGCCGGCGAGAAAATGTTGTTGGTCGAGAGCATCAGCGTGGTCGCTTCGACCTGGGCTTCGATTGAAAGCGGCAGGTGCACCGCCATCTGGTCACCGTCGAAGTCCGCGTTGAACCCCTTGCAGACCAGCGGATGGATCCGGATCGCGTTCCCCTCGACGAGTGTCGGCTCGAACGCCTGGATCCCCATCCGGTGAAGAGTGGGAGCCCGGTTGAGCAGTACCGGGTGATTGGCGATCACCTCGTCCAGGATGTCCCAGACGTCCTCGTCTTTCCTCTCGAGCATCCGCTTGGCGCTCTTGATCGTATCGGCGTGGCCGAGTTCCTTGAGCCGACGAATGACGAACGGCTGGAACAATTCCAGGGCGATCTTTTTCGGCAAGCCACACTGGTGCAGTTCCAGTTCGGGACCCACGACGATGACCGAACGCGCCGAGTAATCGACTCGCTTGCCCAGCAGGTTCTCGCGGAAGCGGCCCTGCTTGCCCTTGATCATGTCGGTGAGGCTCTTCAACGGCCGGTTGGACGACCCCAGGACGGGCCGCTTGCAGCGATTGTTGTCGAACAGCGCGTCGACTGACTGCTGCAGCATCCGCTTCTCGTTGCGGACGATGACCTCCGGAGCGTTCAGATCGACCAACTTCTTCAACCGGTTGTTTCGATTGATGATCCGGCGATACAAGTCGTTGAGGTCACTGGTGGCGAAGTTGCCCGAGTCCAGCAGGACCAGGGGGCGGAGATCCGGCGGGATCACCGGGATCACGTCCAGGACCAACCAGTCGGGACGGTTCTCGCTGTCGCGAAGCGCCTCGATGATCTTCAAACGCTTGACCAGATCCTTCTTTTTCTGCTGGCTCCCCGTCTCACGCAGGTCAGTACGGAGTTGAGAAGCGAGTTCGACGAGGTTGAGTCCCAGTAGCAACTCCTTGATCGCCTCGGCCCCCATCCCCAGGGTGAAATACTCTTCGCCGTACTTCGCCCTGGCCTGGCGGGCTTCCTCTTCGGTCAGATTCTGACACCGTCGCAACGGCGTGTCACCCGGGTCGACAACAACATAGTCCTGGAAGTAGATCACCTTCTCCAGGCTTGTGGTCTTCATATTCAACAGAGCACCCAAACGGCTGGGCATGCTCTTGAAGAACCAGATGTGAACCACCGGGGCGGCCAATTCGATGTGCCCCATCCGCTTCCGCCGCACGCGACTGTGGGTCACCTTCACGCCACAGCGATCGCAGACCATCCCCTTGTACTTCATGCCACGGTACTTGCCGCAGGCACACTCCCAGTCCTTTTCCGGACCGAAAATCCGCTCGCAGAACAAACCGTCTCGCTCGGGACGGTACGTGCGGTAGTTGATCGTCTCAGGCTTCTTGACCTCGCCGAACGACCAACTCCGGATGTCATGCGGGCTGGCGAGCCCGATCTTCACGGAGCCGTAATCATTGATACGTTCGTAGCCCGTCGCTTCACCAACACTCACGTGACTTGCTCCTGGCATTTCTGCCGTTTATTGCCTGTTGCCATGTGCTTGCCGTCTGTCTCCAACCCGGCTTCCCGCGCTCTCGACGAGGGAAACTGGCGGTTAGACACCCGTTTTCTCGAGTTGGAGATTCAGCCCCAACCCACGAATCTCGTTGTTGAGAACATCAAAACTGGCTGGTGTGCCGGCTTCCAGGGTGTTCTCGCCCTTGACCATTGACTCGTAAATCTTGGTCCGTCCTTCGACGTCGTCGCTCTTGACGGTCAACAACTCCTGCAGGATGTAAGCCGCTCCGTAGGCCTCCAGCGCCCACACTTCCATCTCTCCGAATCGCTGTCCGCCGAAGCGAGCCTTTCCGCCGAGAGGTTGCTGAGTGATCAGCGAGTAAGGGCCGGTGGCTCGTGCGTGGACCTTGTCATCGACCAGGTGGTGCAACTTGAGCATGTAGATCTGGCCAACCGTCACCCGCTGCTCGTACGCCTCACCGGTCCGACCATCAAACAACTCGGTCTTGCCGTCGCGAGCCAGGCCGGCCTCTTCCAGCTTATCCCGAATCTCTTCCTCCGGGGGACCATCAAAGACCGGGCACACGGCACGGAAGCCCAACTTGCTGGCGGCCCACCCGAGGTGAGTTTCCAGGATCTGGCCAACATTCATCCGACTCGGCACGCCGAGCGGGTTGAGAATGATGTCGATCGGGGTGCCATCTTCCAGGTACGGCATATCCTCCTGGGGAAGCACCTTCGAGATAACGCCCTTGTTCCCGTGGCGGCCGGCCATCTTGTCGCCGACAGAGATCTGCCTCTTGCTGGCGACATAGACCTTGACCATCTGCAGCACACCGCTGGGCAGTTCATCGCCCCGCTTGAGATTATTCAATTCGCGGTCACGGACCTGGATCTCAGCCTGCACCTCGGAAAACGACTCCCGCTTGAGTGCGACAAGATCCTTGCGTTTCTGAGGACTGCGAATGTCGAGCGAAGCAAAATGATCATCGAACCGCTCGGCATACTCGGCGAGCACGTTGTCGTCCTCGCTGTTGCGAAGTTCGGCCCCGTCCTCGTCAGTCAAACGGCGTCCAAGAACCCTCTCGAACCCTTCCAGGAACGTCCGGAAGACCGATGCCACCCGCGCGTTGCCTGCCTTCTCGGCTTTCCGTACCACCGCCTCGAATTTTTTCCGTTCGTCTTCGGGAAGACTCATTCTCCGGGAGAACCGTTCGGTGTGAATCACGATCCCTTCGACACCACTGGGCACTTCCAGTGACTCGTTCTTCACATCCTCGCCAGCGCGACCAAAAATGGCGTGCAGCAGTTTTTCTTCTGGCGTCAACTCGCTCTTGGCCTTCGGCGAGACCTTGCCGACCAGGATGTCACCGGGATGGACACGCGTCCCGACGGTCACAATCCCTTCATCGTCAAGATGACTCAGGGCCTTCTCGCTGACATTGGGAATGTCCCGCGTGAATTCCTCTCGCCCCAGTTTCGTCTCACGAATCTCCACATCAAATTCATCGATATGAATCGAGGTGTAGACATCCTCTTTGACCAACCGCTCGGAAATGACGATCGCGTCTTCAAAGTTGTAGCCTTCCCACGACATGAAGGCGACCAGCACATTGCGACCGAGAGCCAATTTGCCGTCCTTGGTCGCCGCGGTGTCACACAGCAGGTCCCCAGCCTTGACTCTCTGCCCGACCTCCACACAGGGCTTCTGGTTCTTGCAGGTCCGCTCGTTGAGTCCCTGGAACTTATCGAACTCGTGAACCAGACCGTCGATTTCAACCCGCGTCGCATCGACGTAGTTGACCCGACCGGACTTCTGTGCCTTGACCAGCATCCCGGACCGCTTGGCGACCTCTTCCTCCAGCCCGGTTCCAACGATCGGCGGTTCGGTGATCAACAGCGGCACGGCCTGCCGCTGCATGTTCGACCCCATCAACGCCCGGTTGGCATCGTCGTGCTCCAGGAACGGAATCAAACCCGCCGACACCCCCACCATCTGGTTTGGCGCCACGTCGATAAATTCGACCTGGTCACTGGGAACCACCACCACGTCGTTGTTGTAACGTGCCAGAACACGATCCTCGACGATCTTGCCCCTGTCCAACATGGTGTCGGCCGGGACCACATAACGCAGTGCTTCCTCGTCAGCCCGCAACCGGACGATTTCCTCCGTCACCCGGCCATTCTTGATCCGACGGTACGGCGTTGTCAGGAACCCGTACGCATCCACTTCCGCGTGGATCGACAACGACGAGATCAACCCGATGTTGGTCCCTTCCGGTGTCTCGATCGGACAGATNCGNCCGTAGTGCGAAATGTGCACATCCCGCACCTCGAAGCCCGCTCGCTTNCGATTCAAACCGCCGGGNCCCAACGCACTGAGACGACGTTCGTGGGTCAACATCGACAGGGGNTTGGTCTGGTCAACAACCTGCGACAATTCNCTGCGACCAAAGAAGTACTCGATCGCCGCCGACACGCTCTTGGGATTGACCAGGGTCCGAGGCGTCATCTCCTCGACATCCTTCAGGCTCATACGTTCCTGCACCGTACGACGCAGCTTGAGAAATCCCTTACGGATTTCCTCGGCAGCCAATTCGTCAATGGTTCGCAGACGACGATTGCCCAGATTGTCAATGTCGTCGGTCTGGACCAGATCGTTGCCACCGATTTTGAGCAACATCAGGTACCGGATCGCATTGACAAAGTCCTCCGGACACAACGTCATTGCCGTGTCGGGAATGCCGTCCTGTTCAAAGTTCGCCTTGAGGAACTTGTTGTGGTCGACGGTTTTCTGATCGTCGGGCTTGAACTTCCGGTTGATCCGGAATCGACCGACCTTGCCGAGCCGGTAACGGTTCACGTCAAAGAACTTCTCACGGAAGAGATCCTGCGCCTTCTCGAGTTGAGGAGGATTGCCGGGCCGCAGCCGCTGGTAAATCCTCAACAACGCCTCCTGGTAACTCGCAGTCTCGTCGTTGTACAGGGTGTTGAGAATCAGGCGGTCCCGGACCGATTCGGCGGGGATGATCTCGATATCCTTGACCTTCGCCTCGACAATGGCCTCGGCACGATCCTTGCCGATCAACACGATTTCCTTGTCGTCCCCGATCGTATTCCGCGAGTCAGCAATGATCTCACCACACCGTTCGTGTCCCGGCGGGTACACGATGTCGGCGGCGGCAAAGGAATCGGCGATCCGTTCGACATCACTCGACCTGGGAGACTTGATCGCGACGGTCGAGTAGAACAACTTCAGCAGCGACGTGTCGCTGCCGTACTCGGGCCCCATCGCACGCAACAGCGTCAACGCCGAGAACTTTCCGCTCTGGTCGATCCGGACATCAAGCATCTCCTTCTTGTTGACGGCCAGTTCGATCCAACTGCCCCGTTCCGGAATCACCCGGCAGGAAAAACTCGGACGCTCACCGGGTTCGGTCGTCTCAACAAAGTCCACACCGGGAGAACGGTGCAACTGACTGACCACCACCCGCTCGGCCCCATTGATCACAAACTCGCCACCGCCGAGCATGATCGGCATATCGCCCAGGTACACCTCTTCCTCGACCGGCTGCTCCTTGTTCAGCCGCATCTTGACGCGGAAGGGCCTTCCATAGGTCAATCTCAGTTGCCGACAGGCCGTGGTGTCGAACCGCGACGGCAGCAACTCGTAACCACAGTAGTCCAACCGGTACTGCCCGTCGTAACTCTCGATCGGGAACACCTCCTGCAAGATGCCCTCCAGCCCCAGGGGCTTCCGGCTGCCCGACTCGACCTCCTCCTGGAGAAACCGGTGGTAAGACTTGGTCTGGATCTCCGTGAGATCCTGAAGCAGGTCGTTCTCATCACCTCTCCCACCAAAAATCTCGGTGCGGTCGGTCGACAGAATCCGGGTCGAAGGAATCGGCATGTCAGGCTCTCTTCTTCACTGTGTTCTTCGGGCCCTGTGGGCTCACTTCACGCTCGCCGTGGGCCATATGACCCGTGAGGTCGAACTTTGGGGACCGACTCGAAAACAGACGGAACTTCTCACAGGTGGGCAGATCGGGGCGGTGTTCAGTTGGGGACAAGACTGGGCAAGACGACCAAAAGCCTCCGAGTCCAACTCAAGACAGTCCCCCACCACCCCCCAAATGCCAGGGCGGGGTTCGAGTCTCACGGGTTGTCGGGGGCCAGCAACGGAAAACACAACGGGTCCGCAGGCTCCATGTCTCGGCTACGATCCGCGGATAGTTTCCGATGAGCCCGGAGCAGTTCCGGGAACACATCGGAGTCGTTCGTGGCAATCGCAAACGTGGTTGAGGTGAAAGGACCAATTCCGAGGGCGCAACACAACCACGCACGAGACGACCGCCACCGTGACGCCTCGCAGACGCCACGAGATCTACTTGACCTCGCACGCCCCGCCAGCGGCCTCGATTTCCTCCTTGAGCTGATTGGCCTCGTCCTCGGAGACTCCTTCCTTGAGTGCCGCAGGTGCGCTCTCGACCAGTTCCTTGGCCTCTTTCAAGCCCAGGCCAGTCGCGGCACGGACCGCCTTGATCACCGGGATCTTGCTGTCGCCAAAACCAGTCAGCATCACATCGAACTCGGTCTTTTCTTCGGCTGCGTCTCCGCCACCGTCACCACCCCCGGCTCCCATCGCCATCACCACACCGCCACCGGCGGGCTCGATGCCATGGACATCCTTGAGATAGTCAGCCAGCGACTTGGCCTGCAACAGTGTCAAGCCAACCAGCTGGTCACCAAGTTCCTTGGTGCCGTCGTCGAATTCTTTTACGGTCGCTTCGTCAGTCGCCATCGCTTCATGTCCTCTCGATACGCTCTCGCGTTAAGTTATTACTGTACACGGTTTTCGCCCGTTCGCCACCGGTCAGGCGTCTGATTCTCCGGATTCCTCTTCCGTTGCCTCGTCGCCGGCATCCTCAGCCGACGCGTCAGTTTCTCCAGCAGCCTCGTCGCCGGCATCCTCAGCCGACGCGTCAGTTTCTCCAGCAGCCTCGTCACCGGCATCCTCGGCCGATCCATCAGCTGCCTCTGCCCCGGCTTCACCACCTGCGGCACCATCGGCAATCGCTTCCACAGCACCTGCCAAACGGCCCCCCGAACCCAGCACCGCCCCCACAACGTTCGAACCTGGAGAGAGCAGCAGGCCAACGATCTGGCCGATCAGTTCCTCTCGGCTTGGACTCTTGGAGAGCTCCTCGACATCGCCGGAAGACAACGTCGTGCCCTCGACCATGCCCCCCTTGATCGCAAGCAACTCGTCACCGAGTTCTTTGACCCAGCCTGCGATTTCCTTGCTCAGCGAAACAATGTCCTCGCCACCGAAAACCAGGCTCGAGGGTCCCTCGAGAACCGGATCCAGTGCCGTGACGTCCAGAGCGTGCAGGGCACGAAGCGCCATCGAATTCTTGACCGTCAGGATACGAATATCCTTCTCGCGCAATGCCAAACGGAATCGGTTGTCGCTGATCGCGTCAAGACGCGAACTGTCCACAACCAACATTTCCTCGGCATCGCCGATCCGCTGCTGCAGATCGGTCACCAACATTTCTTTGATCCGCTTGCTCATTGTCTCTGTGTTCTTTGTCCGCGTTGGTGCGGTAAACCATCATGGGGTTTCAGGCGAAATCGTGTTCGCGACGAACCTAGGCTGCAACCGTGATCCCCGGCGTCATGGTGGCCGAAAGTGTAAGTGTCCTGATGTAAGTCCCCTTGGCCGATGACGGCCGCATTGACTCGATCATGCGGATCAGGGCTTCCGCATTCTCGACCAGTTGGGTCTCATCGAAACTCAGCTTACCGACGACAGCATGGACGATACCGAACTTGTCGACCCGAAACTCAATCTTTCCGGCCTTGTACTCTTTGACCGTTGCAGCCACCTCGTTGGTCACTGTGCCAGCCTTCGGCGACGGCATCAGACCTCGCGGACCGAGCACCCGCCCCAGGGGACCAACCAGGCCCATCAGGTCAGGCGTGGCGATCGCCACATCGAAGTCCATCCAGCCTCCCTGGACCTTGTCCGCCAATTCCTTGGCTCCAACTGCATCTGCCCCGGCTTCCTCAGCCGCACTCGCTTGTTCACCCTGGGCAAACACGACAACCCGTTGTGTCTTTCCAATGCCATGGGGCAACACCAACGAACCCCGGACAATCTGGTCAGCCTGCCGGGGATCGACCCCCAACCGAAAAACCAACTCGACAGTCTGGTCAAAGGCGCACTTGCGGACCCCATCGGGCAACGACGGCTCCAGGGCTTTCAATTCCCGTACAGCAGTCGACAGATCGACCGACCCCATTCCCGCAACGCGTTCCTGCAAGAACGTCTGCCGTCTTGATTGCTTGCTCATACCCTGCCTGTCCCAACAACCGCCTCGCCGCGAAACCCTCTCTTTTAAGCGTCCCGAGGCCGTCAGTCAACCACCTCGATCCCCATGTTGCGTGCCGTACCAGCAATGATCAATGCGGCCTGGTCAATATTGGGGGCATTGAGATCCTCGAATTTCACTCTCGCGATCTCTTTGAGTTGCTCGGTTGTCACCGAACCGACCTTCTCCACCTTCGGATTTCCAGACCCCTTGGCGATCTGCGCAGCCTGCTTCAACAGGACCGCGGCCGGCGGACTTTTCGTGATGAACTCGAAAGTTCGGTCACTGAAAACCGTAATCACCACCGGAACAGTTGTCCCAGCCAGTTCCTTCGTTCGATCGTTGAACTGCTGTACAAACTGACCAATATTTACACCGTGCGGTCCCAAAGCCGTGCCAACGGGCGGTGCTGGGGTGGCTTGACCACCGGGCACCTGGACCTTGATCTTGGCAATTTCCTGCTTGGCCATCGATTCCTCAGATCTTCTCGACTTGCCAGTATTCCAGTTCCGCCGGCGTGTGCCGGCCAAAAATCTCTATCAACACCGAGATCTTTCCGCTCGCATCGTCGATCTCGTCAATCTCACCTTCGAAACTCTCAAAGGGACCGTCCTTGATCTTGACCACATCTCCGGTCGAGAAATCGATCTTGATCCGAGCCGGTTCGGCCTCCTTCTCCTCTTCCTTGCCCAGCATCCGCATGACTTCTTCGTCGGACATGGCAACTGGCTTTCCGCCAGCTCCGGTGAAGTCACCGATACCACTTGTTCCACGAACCAGGTACCAGGTCTCATCGTTGAGCACCATCTGGACAAAGAGATAGCCGGGGAAGAGCTTCTGCTCTGACACCCGCTTCTTGCCCGCTTTTGTCTCCACGACGTTTTCCGTCGGGATGATGACCTCCGTGAAGAACTCGTCGAGCCCTTCACGAGCAATCCGTCTCAGCAACGCCTGGCGAATCGACTTCTCACGATTGGTTGTCACCTTGAGGACATACCACCGAGGTTTCTCATCGTCCTCCTCAGCATCGTCCTCCTCAGCATCGTCCTCCTCAGCATCGTCCTCCTCAGCAGCTGGCTCCTCAGCAGCTGGCTCCTCAGCAGCTGGCTCCTCAGCAGCTGGCTCCTCAGCAGCTGGCTCCTCAGCAGCTGGC
>PBOU01000181.1 GCA_002724415.1 Planctomycetaceae bacterium | reverse complement strand
CTCGCGATCGAGCCACGCCTTGATGAATGCTGCCGTGTTTTCGCCGGGCGCTTCAGCCAGCACCTGCCCATCGTCATTGAACACGCTCCGGGCCACGCGTTTCTCCGCGGCATCGACAGCGGGCGTCAAGACAGCTAGGAATACAACGGACCAGGATATTATCGGGAAAGATCGTGTCATGTGGTTCTCATGCATAGCAACCAGCAGGTACGCGAGTGTATCCACTCGGAACGAGTTTCGCGCTGCGGGCGGGTGCTGGCCACTCCTGGGTAGCCGTCATTCTGTCTCGCCCCACGACCGACGACACGGGGAGTTGTTCAGATCTGGGTAGTTGAACGCCGGAGCTTGGTGTTCTTGCACCGCGTCGACCCGCCAGGTGATCGATTCGTCGGCCTCTGGTTGCCCGCCCTCGTTGTAGTTGCCCCCACTGTTACCGGGACCAGGTGTCCACGGTTCTGTGATTTTGACGGATTTTGTTGTCCGGTTTCTCCTCCGGATTCCCATCTCGTTGTATTCGGCACACGTCGACCGGTTCGACAGGGCCCAACCAACGTGTTTCCTTTCAACGGGAACAAAAAAGGAGAAGTGGCGATGAGAATTCTACAACTGACCTTTCTGACGACTCTTTCGCTGGTGCTGGTCCCCGGACCGGGAGGACTGGATGTCGAGGCGAGGGAAAAAGTGCCTCTCTTTGAAGTCTTAGTGGGTGACAAACCCGGAGATGACTTGCACGTGGATTCACGGGGGCAGTCTTTCGGGGGAATAAATAAGGGGCCCCGTGAGAAGCAGGTTGCCGAGTTGTCGAAGAAGCGACGTGGCTTGCGAGATCAACTCGACAAGGCACTCCGGAAAAACGATCAGAAAAAAACCAAGAAGGTCGCAGCCAAGCTGCAGAGTGTTGAGCAACAATTGTCGCAATTGGCGAGAATTGAACGAGGCAGCAGCCAGGCCATCGGGAACGCCCCGGACGATCCGACCTGGTTCTGGAAGCGCAAGTGCAAGGGGTGCGGTACACGGCACGGAAAACCGCACTGCCCGACTTTCGGCACCAACCCCGGCCAGAAAGGTGGCGTACTGGCACCCATCGGCTGCAACTGTGACGGGAGAGGTTGCGGGTACTGTGACCGGGATCCCGATCAAGCCGAGGCCGTCAGAAAAGGTCCCGGCACCCCGCCGACGCTGTTGACGCGGCCCCTGCAGGGACGTTCCGAGTTGGCGCCCGTCAGTGGCGGAGAATTTGACGGCAAGAAGCGCAAGCGATGCTTGACTTGTGGCAAGAAGCACAAGATCAACGGTGGGAAATGTCTTTCCGTCGGGAACGACGACGTGCCCAATTCTCGGGCTGTCCGGCCTTCTCGTGGCTCTGGGCTATTCCCGCGTTCCGGGCGAGGTGTCCTCTCGAGGCGAGGGGTCAACCAGTCGGTTCCGGTGCGACAGCCCGGGGCCATCGGTCGACGAGTCCCGGTGCGTCGTCCAAAACCGATCACCCGGCTGGTTCCGGTGCGACGGCCCAAGACCCGCGTGAGTCAGAAGGTGAAACCTGTTCGCAAACCTCGCTAGCGACCGTCGCTAGCGACCGTCGCTTGCTTCGTCTGAAAGGGCTCTGCGGATGTCGAATCTCCCGCAGAGCCCTTCTTTTTGGTGCCCGCTGACCGGCCCCACGGTTCGAGGGGACTGATGCCGCCAGGCTCTTTTCGAGGTCGGGTGGCGTGGTTTGGTCTAGCGGGTTGAACGTCGGGGCTGGGGTGAGGAGACTGGAGGGCGTGTTGGAGCCGAAGGGGCGCGAACCGCTGTGGGCCGGGGCCTGGTTTGGAGTTGGTAATGGATCATTGCGTGCTTGGTCGTCGTCTGTGGATTGTCGTGGCGGTCGTTCTTTTCTTCTCGCCGGACCCGTGTCGGGCGAAAGACAATGGCGGGTCAGACTGGACAAGACCGTTTCGGCCGGATCGTCACACTGTTGTGCTTTACCATTTTGACGAGGGCCAGGGTGACGTGGCTCACGACGCGTGTGGCGACCGCGCACTGACTCTGAGGGCCCACAAGAGGGCGCTCTGGGGGACTCGAGCAGGGTTTGGGGCCACCGCACGTTTTGCTCGTCGAGCCGACGATGCCGACTTGCGGGTGGGGCCGGCCGACAACGACAAGCTGCACCTGCGGACCTGTACCCGGGAATGGACCATTGAGGCCTGGGTTCGCTACACCGGCCCGGGCGGGCAGGAAAAAGGTGGTCGGACCTATGCGGTGATCTGCAGCACTGATGACGAGGGGTTTGGCCTTCCGGTGGGTCGACGCGGCGGTTTCAGTTTCACGCTCAACCTCGGCCGGGGTGGTGTCGGGAGCCTCAAGGACGGACTTCTGCCCGCCGCACGCTTCATCGCTGCGTCCAACTCGACAAAGAATTTCGGTACCAGCAATTTTCTGTTCCCGGAACGGTGGCCGAACAAGATCAAGGGCCAGCACATCACCGATCACCAGTGGCACCATGTGGCCTGGCAGTTCCGCTACAAGGACCAACTCAGCACCTTCTTCCTGGACGGAAAGCGGGTCGCCCGGGTCACTCTCCACGATCCCGGTGCACCGGGCATCATTGTCAACAACGTCAAGGATGTTGTGACTCCCTTTATCGTCGGCGGCTGGATCCACTCGCAGGATCCCCCCTTCTTCATCAAGTCGGGGAACTTCCAGGGTGAAATCGACGAGTTGCGGATCTCCAGCATCATGCGGTATCCGGTGGCACAGGCGATGACCATCGTCGGTCAGAAATTGCCCGACGCCTCGTTGCAGATCCCTTACTCGGTCGGCTTGGCCACGGATGCCGCTCGTGGTGATGTCGCCTGGAAACTGTTGGCCGGATCGCTTCCCCGGGGGCTCGGTCTGGACGAGACGTCCGGTGTCATCCGCGGAAAACCACTCGAGACGGTCAAGGATCGGACCGTCACGATCAGGGCGACAGATTCAGCGGGGCGGACCGACACGCACACGTTCTCGTTGAGCGTTTTGAAAGGACGTTTGGTCACCACATCTCTCGCGCCGGCGTTCGTCGGATCGGCCTACCAGGCCATTTTGCAGACAACTCACATGGCCAAGCCGCTTCGGTGGGAGTTGGTGGATGGAACTTTGCCCGACGGTGTCACGCTCGACGGCAAGACGGGGCGATTGCAGGGTGTGCCGGTCGCGAGAGGGCGAAAGCGACCGTCAATCCAGGTCACAGACGCCAACGGGTTTCGCCACCGCGTGGACCTGGTGCTTCGGGTGCTTTCGAGTCAGCTGCGCGTAATCGGGCCCGACAAGCACACCGTTGTGCTTTATGACTGGCAGGGCCCCAATGGGAAGTTGATCCAGGACCGGATGGGCGACAAACAACTGACCCTGACCTGGACCAACATGGGTGGGGACATGCGGATGTCGTGGCCGGGGCGGGTGGGGCGATTTCCCTACGACAACATGGGTCACGGTGAACACGGCTGGGGGATCAAGGGGCGAGGCAACGCGAAGCTGGACCTCAAGACCTGCACGAAGGAATGGACCGTGGAAGCCTGGGTTCGCCGGGCCGGACCGATCCAGGGACATGGCACAAAGGTGGATCGTACCCACCAGCCGTTTGATTATGGACACATCTGCGGCAGTTACGACAATTCGAAGCGAGGCGTCTGGGAACTCTATCTCTCGGATCACGATTCACCCGACGGCAGCATGGCACCGGGTGTCCATTTCCTTGGGGCCCGACCAGAAGAGGCCCTGATGGATCTTCATCCCTGGAAACGGCCCGGGGGGATCGTGGGGGCTCCCCGTGATGCGGGGATTCGGGATACAGAGTGGCATCACGTGGCGTGGCAATACAACTATGCCCGGGACCTGCACGAACTGTTCCTTGACGGCCAACTGGTCTGGAGGATGAAGAGTCCGGACGGGCGGAAATTGGTCAACAATCGGAAGCACGACGCCCAATTCAGTGTCAGTACACGGCTCACCGGATACTCGCGTTACGGAGGCGCCTTCAATTTCCTGGGTTTCGGAAATTTCTTCGGACAGATTGGCGAAATCCGGATCTCCAACATGCGACGGTACCAGTGAGACGAGGTGGAGAGATTCGAAATTGCCGGATGTTGGCAGCGGACTGCAAAATCCGCTTTCGGGAAGAACGCACCAGGCTCATTCATCGCTCAACGGACAAGCCTGTACCGCTGTTCAACTCCGTGATATTGCAGGCGGGACTTGTTCTTTTCGTAGAACTCGATCCACTCGCCGATCGTCGGCCGTGATTCCGAATACTCGTGTTCCTTTCCCAGGCTGAACAGTGCCGGAAAGGTGAACCGCCGGAGCACAAAGATCGGGTTCCCGTAATGGCCTGGTGCATTGACGTTGAACTGTGGATTCGGCGGCTTCCGCGTCGACTCGCGTTTCATCCAGACGAATAGATCATCCAGGGCCTCACGCTCGCCGAGCCAGCATGATCGGATGATGTCGGCCGAGAATCGGATGTTGAAGTCATCGCTGGCCGAGAACTTCACGAGATGGTCTCGAGCCACCTGGGAACGCCGGGCCAGTACGCCCAGTCCCCCGAGGGCACCCAGGCGGTGTTTGACCGGAAGCGCCTGGTCGCTGGCCAACTGGACGAGCAGGGGCAACGATCCGTCTCCGTTCCCGAACAGGTGGCGAAACCTGTCCTCGAAGTACCGGTAGGTTGTCTGGTCCCATTCGTGTCGCCCCAGGCGGTAGTGAATCGACATGAGCTGTTCAATGGCCATTCGAGCCTGTCGCAGCCCGGCCGGGCGTGTGTGGTTTCGTCTTCGTGGCAGGACAAAACGTGGCTCGACGTAACGACTGCGACGGCCAATCGTCCGGCCGAGGCGTTCGAGTGGTTCCCGTCCCACGTATTCCCATGCTCCCGAGCCAAGCGACCGCCACTTGGGATTCTCATCGACCCAGAGTTTCTTCATGAGGGGCGTCAGTCCTCGTTGCCAGTACGGATGAACCGGGTGCTGGTCCGGCCGCATGCCAACAACTGTCTTCTTGTCACCAGACTTGTCGATCACCAGCGAATCGAAAACCAGGCCGTCGGGGTAGTAAGACTTGAGCGTCAGTTTCGGACCGTCGATCAACACGTGGACCAGGTGTGGACATTTCTCGTTCCATTCGGTGATGCCCGGCCGCAACCCATGAGGGTTCTTCGGCGTCACCATGGCCTGGAAATACGAGTTGCCGATACCCGAACCAGAACATCCCACGAGCAGGTCCACTCCCTGATTGGGGCCGTATGGGGCCGAGCGGCTGTAGACGTGGATGTGGCCCCGAAAGGTCATGTCGCAATTGGGCAGAGGCGGGTCCCATTTCAAGTCTCCACCCGGAACCGCATTGCCCGACATGCCGAAGTAATGGCTGTAGAAGAAACGCCACGTCACATCGTCATCAGCAAATCGTTTTTCAGCCAACGACCGGCCCGCTCCTTTTCCAGCTCCCGCCTCGCAGACGAACACGGCATTCCCATAGCGAAAGCTGAATGGGCCGACGTGGCCCGCCTCGTTGTCACGCGGACTGTGAAACACTCGCCAGAACGGCATGTCAAATCGCTCGGTCAACCGGCTGTCCAGCTTGCCGGGCTGGAAGTAGCGAGGATACAGCGGGTCCAGGCCGTGCTCCCAGTCGGTCACCCAGTCATGGTTTCCCTGTGTCGGATAGAACGGCGTGTTCCTCAGCATGTCGCGGTACACCCCGAAGGTCAGCAGATCGTACTCCGCTTCATCGAGAGCCCAGCGTTGCGAGAGATCACCCGTGTGGATGATGAAGTCCGGTTTCGGTTTCAGTGCCGAGAGCAGGTCCGCCAGCGGACACTGGTCTCCTGTTTCAGGCTGCCCGCTGTCTCCCAGGACCACGAATGAGAACGGTTTGTTCTTGCTGGCCACGTGTGTTCGGAAGTGATACGACTCGTCGGGTGGTGTCAGCCAGGTGTCTCCGGACCGAATGCGGTAATAGTATCGCGTGTCTGGTTCGAGCTTGGTGATCTCGGCAAAGTGCATCCGCCGGTTTCCCGGTGACTCGACCACCCGTCCAAGTTTCTGCGTGAGACCGTACTCCACGGTGCACGGTTGCTCATCGTCGATCATCCAAGCGATCCCCATCGAACGGGTGGTTCCCTTCTGGAGATACGGATGACGCAAAAGGGTGGGCGGCGCGTCCGGGGCTTCCCATCGGGAACCGACGGCTCGCCAATGTGAAGAGGAGACAAAGCTGACCAGCAGCAATATGCCTGCCGACAGTCCCGCGACAAGCAGTTGTCGAACAGGCCGGTTCACGACACGTTTCATTTTGTTCTCATCGTAAGACATCTTGGACCGAGGTGTTTTCGACCAGCATTTCCGTCGACGTTGTCCAGGTTTCGGGCCAGCCATTTGCCTTGTAGCCGTGGGGCACATCGGTCTCCAGGGACGAAAACGGTTCGTTTCCCACACGAGCGAGCACGCCCCCCGGGCCCATGGCCGGATCAATGGCAACGGTCAACTCGAATGGATGACGGATGTCCACTTCGGGACCGTGCCAGGAGTTGGGGTAGATGTCTGCCGGGTCGAAAAGCGCGACATTCAACCGCGGCTGATATCCATCTAGAGACACGTGGATTCTCGGGAACGCTTCTTTCCCGGAATGGCCAGCAAGCAGGACTCGGGATGGCCTGGGATCCAGTGGTTCGCTCTTGAACGACCATTCCATGACGCCGTCACGGAGTGGAGGCCAATTGAACTGTTCGCGAACCGTGCCCTCGGTGTCGATGACCTGGCCCCGCAGTCCCAGGTCATCGATGGCCAGTTGAACGCAGTGATGGTACTCCGTAGGTGCCGGCATGCATCCGCCTGGCCCCGAATTGGTCCCGGCGCCACCCGTGGTGATCTGGGGCACACCATCATGAACCTGGACATCAAACGCAATCACGTGGCTGCACAGATAGGCGGTCACGTTGTGCCTGACCAGCACCTCCCAAAACGGCTCACCGAACTCGGGCAGCATGCCCCACTTCGGAGCGTTGTAGCCGTTGACTGGATGAACCGGGGAGTGCCCCAGGACGAGCTTGAATCTGGCATCAGAGTGTTCGGTGAGAACCTGGTCGACCCAGCCATGGTCGACGCGTCCGCCCATCATGGTGAAGGGGCTGCCCATGTTCATCGCGTAGACACTGATTCCGATGATCAGCAGATCGTCTCGCCGATCAAACCATGTCAAACCTTCCTGGCCTTCCGGACCGTTCTGAGGAATCTCGTGAAACACCTCTCTCCAGACGGTCTCGCTGACCGGCGTCATCGTGTCGTGGTTGCCGGGAATCCGGAACACGGGAACATCCAGATCGGCCAGGGGCTTCATTTCGTTCGCAAGCTTTTCGACCCACTCCTGTCGGAGGGACTGGCCGTCGTGATTGGGGCCATGGTCCCGTGTCAGTCCCCAGATCAAGTCACCGAGAAAGCAGGCGAACTGGGGGCGAGGATCAAGACGGTGTATGACCTGGTGCACTGCGGCAAGGTGTTTTTCGTGCCCACGTCCAGGCTCGGGCGGACCGATACAGCAATCGCCGTACGCGACAAAGTGACACCCCGGCTCGCCGCGCGGCAGCAGCGTCTGCAACGTCGCGGAACCGTTCATACGAGAACCTCTCTCACATCATCATGGCCATGGACAGGTGGCCGGGCGGCGGACATTTTGCCAGTACGACCTGCTGTTGGGCAAGGAAACGCCAGGTTCAATGTGCGACCAGGAATGGCCAATCCATTACGCACCAGGCAACGAAGACCGTATCTTTGACGGGCTGATGGAATCCGCTATGTTGTGATTGTGGCCCGTCGGAAAGCTGGAAGTTGCCTGCTTGTCCAACCAGGAGTGCTGATATTGACCCACCTGTCATCCCATCAGCGGTTCCGGACCACGCTTGTCGGACTTCTGTTGCTGTTCGCTGCCCACACCGCAGCCCGGGCTGGTGAGGCTCCGAAGGCGGCGGGTCCCATTGGGAAGTTGCTGCAACGATTCTGTTTTGATTGCCATAGTGGTGATTCCATCGAGGGTGGGCTCGACCTCAAAACGCTCAGCACCCGGGACTCTTTCGCTCACGATTTCCGCGGCTGGAGGAAGGTCGCCAACCAGCTTCGCAGCCGACGCATGCCGCCACGCGACGCTGCACAGCCGAACGCCGCGGACCGCAAGCGGCTGAGTGAATCGATCCAACAACGCCTGCAACAAGCGGTGGCGCGGCATGCTGGAGACCCGGGGCGTATCGTCATGCGCCGGCTGACCAGTGCTGAATACGACTACACAATTCGCGACTTGACCGGACTCCGGCTGGATGTCCACCGCGGCTTCGTCAACGATGCGGTGGGGGGGGCCGGGTTTACCAATAGCGGAGGCGTCCAGTTCATACAGGACTCAACCTTGCAGCGTTACCTGGACGCGGCGCGGCAGGTCGCCGACCATGCCGTCATCGGTTCTGGCCCGCTGGCCTTCCACCGCGACCCCGGTAACACCGGCTTTGAATTGTCCGCCATCACACGGATTCAATCGATTTACCGCAACCACGGGTTTCGTACCGCTGCCGGCGAAGGTGGCGAGCCCTTTGGGTTGGACCTGTATCCGAGGGCTTTCTATGCGGCCTGGCTGTTCTCCCACCGCAAGGCACTGGGCCGCGGGGCGGCTGACTACACCCAGTTGGCCAGGGCAGAAGGCCTGGACCCACCGTTTCTCAAGTACATCCACCAGCTTCTGCAACAGCGAGATCTTGGCTTCCCCAGTTCCGAGATCGCCCATACATGGCAGCAGCTTCCCGCCCCGCCCGTTGACGTCGGCAGCGCGGCGCAGAAGGCGTTCTGCACACGGATCCAGGACCGCTGCCAGAAACTGGCTGAACGTGTGCGGCACTGGCAAAATCGGTTTGGAGCCAATGCGGACGCCAAGGAAGAAGCTCCTGTTTTGCGGGCCGATCTTTTTCGTGTGACCCGCGTCCAACGTTTTGAAATGAACATCAACTGGCCGCCCAAAACGACCACCGCCAACCTGGTCCTGACCGTGGAATCGGCCCTTCCCGACGAACGGCCCGACGCGCTGGTGATCTGGAAGAATCCCCGCATTCAATTTCGGGTGGCGGATTTGCGAGAACAACCTTTTCATCCGTTGAGAAAAATGGTCACCGCGGACTCCGCCAGCCGGCTTCGTTTCGGCAAACACCAGCGGGGGGGCAAGGTCACGAAAGACGACTTCACCACGCGGGGGACGAAACCTGTTCGCTTCACCATTCCGATCCCCAGGGAGGTCGGTTCTGCTCGGCTCCTGGTCGATGCGGAGTTGGATATTGATCGGGGCGAAGACTGCATCATTCGCTGTTCCATCACGCAGAAGGAAGAAACCGATCAGGGGAAATCGATCTCCGCGCTGCTGGCCAATCCGGGCAGCCCAGCCTTTCAGGCATGGAAAAAAGGTGTGCTGCAATTTGCTCGCCAGCTTCCCCAGGTGTCCCAGCGAGAACCAGCTCCTTCCGATCGTGACCCCATACCCAAACCCCTGGATGCCACCTACAACAATCCGCAACGCAACGCATTTCATGTGCAAATCAAGTACGCGCGTGACGACCAGTTCCTGGTGGAACGCATGCTGGATACGGCCACGCGGCGTCGACTGGATCGAGCTTGGATCGATCTGCGGACTTCGTTTGGATACCACGACGCGTGGTTGAGGATGTTGTCCGAAATATTTGGAATTGCGCTGGGGGACCGGCGTATGAAAGATCTTGATCGGCAGTGGCTTGCACAGCTGCCGGCCGAAGCTCGTGATTACCTCGTCCCACTCCACCTCGAGTACCAGGCCGATCGCCAGGCTTTGCAATCGGCCCACGAGGGGCATCTGCAAGACGTCCTCCGGTTTGCCACGCGTGCCTGGCGTCGGCCGCTGACCCAGGACGAGGTCACGCGTCTGCGATCTTTTTACGACTCTCTAAGAAAGCAGGGGCGTTTTGACCACGCCGCCGCGGTCCGGTCACTCCTGACACGGATCCTGGTCTCTCCGGCTTATCTCTACCGGGCAGAACGCGTCACCGCCGAGGCTTCCTCCGCTCCGTTGTCCGACTGGGAACTGGCTTCGCGGCTCAGTTATCTCTTCTGGTCGTCGCTGCCCGATGAGGCGCTCCGCAAGGATGCCGCGCGACAACAACTCCGACATCCAAAGGTTCTCGCGCGCCACGCCCGCCGCATGCTCAAGGATCCGAAGGCGACCCGATTTGCCACCGAGTTCTTCGGCCAGTGGTTTGGCTTCTATCGGTTCGATCAATACCGGGGGGTCGACACAAGTCGCTTCCCGGAATGGAGCGAGGCGGTGCAGTCGGCCATGTACCAGGAAGCCATCGCACTGTGTAGCCACATCGTCCGCGGAAATCGTCCTCCCGCCGAACTGTTGTTTGCCGACTACACATTTCTCAATCGCCCGCTGGCGTCACATTATGGTGTTCCTTTTCCTGAACCCGCCAAGACCGATCCGCAATCGGCCGGAACCATGGTGTTGCGACGTGTCAACGACATGAATCGCTCCCACCGTGGCGGACTGCTTCGGCTGGGAGCCGTGTTGACCGTGACGTCCGCTCCTTTGCGAACCAGCCCCGTTCGCCGGGGTGACTGGGTGCTGCGGCAGGTCCTGGGTGAGTCGGTGCCGCCACCACCGGCTGACGCGGGCTCCATTGCTGCAGACGACGTGCCGGCCGACGGACTCTCTGTCCGTCAACGCCTGGCAGCACACCGGCGCGATGTCGCCTGTGTGAACTGTCATGCGCGGATCGACCCATTCGGTTTTGCCCTTGAGAACTACGACTCGCTGGGACGCTGGCGGAAACGTTATCGGGACGGAAAACCGATCGAAACCGCCGGCAAACTTCGTGACGGCACGTCAATCGCCGATGCGACTGCGTTGCACAGCTATCTGCGGTCGCGGCAGTCCCAGTTTCACCACACGCTCGCCGTCAAAATGCTGGGATATGCGCTGGGGCGGCCCGAGACGATTGGCGACACCGCGCTGCTGTCGCAAATGACCGCCCAACTCGCCAGTGGCGCCGGTCTTGCCGAACTGGCAGAATCTATCGTGACGAGTCGCCAGTTCCGTTATCATGCGCGTACCGCTCCTACATCACGCTGATGCCATGCAACTGCCACCCACTCACTGGTCCGAAGCACTCTCGCGTCGTGCGTTTCTGCGTTCAACCGGTGGCACCCTGGCCTTGCCGTGGCTCGCATCGCTCCCGCAGCGTACCGCCTACGGCAAACGGGTCTCCGATACTCCTGCCAAACCGCCACGACGGTTCGGCTGCGTCTATTTTTCCAATGGGGTGGAGCCAGAACACTGGTGGGCCAAGCCCTCTCGTGGCGGCATGCAATTCGGACGCGCGCTGCAGCCCCTGCTGCCCTATCGCGACGACTTGTGCATCCTGGAAGGGTTGTTCAACGCCCAGTCGGTTGCCAATCCCAGTGCTCACCTGGGCCGCATGCCCAACCTGCTCTCGGGAGCCTGGGTCAGCCTGGACCAGGACGATCTCCGTGTGGGCCGCACCATGGACCAGGTGCTGGCGCAACGCGTGGGGAAACAGACTGCCCTCCCCAGCCTGGTTCTCGGTGTCGAACCGACAGAACTCCGTCTGGAAGATGGCCTGTCGATGCTCTATGGATCATGCATTTCCTGGAGTTCACCGACCCGTCCGGCGACCAAGGAGATCTACCCGGCACGAGCCTTCGATGCGATTGTCGGCAACCGGCGTCAGGCCGGTCTCGACCGGACGATCCTCGACCAGGTCCTGGCGGACGCCAAATCCCTGCGTCCGAAGCTGGCGGCCCGCGATCGTGTCAAATTGGACGAGTACCTGGAATCCATTCGCGACATCGAGCGGCGCATCGATCGAGCTGCGAAGGAAGACCGCCTCGAAGGCTGGAAGCCGACGTTGACGAAAGCGGACATGCCGCGCCCGGCCGACGAGATTCCTCAGAACGTGCCCGACCACATGCGTTTGATCCTGGACCTGATCGTCCTGGCGTTTCGTATGGATCGGACACGGATCGCCACCTGCATGCTGAACAACGACCTGTCGCAAATGAATTTTGGGTTTTTGGAGGGAGTGCAAGGGAGCCTGCACCTGGATCTGACACACAACGGCCGGGATCCTGTGAGGGAGGCCATGTACCTCAAGACCAATCAATTTCATGTCGCTCAGTTCGCCTACCTCCTGCGGCGACTCAAGGAAATTGACGAGGGTGATCAGACGCTGCTGGACAGTTCTTTGCTGTTGTTCTGCTCCAACCTGTTTGATGGCGACAAGCACCAGGCCGACCGCATGCCGATGGTGCTCGCCGGAGGTGGCGGTGGCTCGCTGACTCCCGGAAGGCTGCTCGATTACAGGGACCGACCGGTGGCCGACAGGCGGGCCTGCAATCTCTACCTCTCGCTGATGGACCGTATGGGAGTGGTCCTGCCACAGTTCGGAGATAGCGACCGCCGGTTGGCTAATCTCTGATCACTCCCTGGCCCCGGTTCGACTCTGGCGAGTTGAATTCTCGAGGGCGGGGCCGTCAGGGACTCTCGGGGATCTCCCACCCAACACTTTCGAGATGAGCCAGGGCGAACGCGTTTTCGGCATCCACCTCGGCCTCTTCCGTGTAGTTCTTGTACTCGGTCTCCAGTGTCACGTTGCCGCGGTAGTCGTACTTGTCCAGGGTTCGTCCAAGCAGACCGAAGTCCACCTCGCCTTTGCCCGGAGTGGCTTCAAGCAGGAAGTCTCCCCCGGGGGAGTCCTTACCGGTCGCGTCGCGGAGATGCACATTCCACAGGCGGTCTCCCAGGAAACTCACGTAGTCGTCGAGGTCGTATCCGCTCGTGTGCCAGTGGGTGGCGTCGAGCACCACGCCCACGTTGTCGGAATTGACGAGAGACAACATCTGCCGGGAACGGTCCACGTCGTAGTAGAGTTGCCACACGTGCGGCATCTCGAGGACCACCCGGATGCCCCGTCTTCGGGCGTTCTCGGCAACCTCGTCGATCACTGTTGCGGCCGCCTGCAACTCCCCGTCAGGGTCCTGCATCTGCGCCCGGCGGCCGACGTTGAGGCAGACCATCGGCACGCCGACGGCGGCCAGGTTGTCGAGATGTGCCAGTGCCTGGGCCTTGTACGCCTCGGCCTGACGTGGCTCGTGCAGCTTGTAGAAGACGACGTTCTCCTTGGCCTTTCGCACGTCCTCCCGTTCCGCAGCCGACTGCCTCGGCGCGGCCAGCTTCTCGAAACCGAGCCCGTCCTGGTAGATGGTGACCAACGCGCAGTTGGCGGCGATCGCGGTGAGCCCGTTCCGCTCCAGGAGATCTCGGACCGCGACCGGATCGACCGTCCGGGAACAGTGGGTCGAGAAGTGTTTCGTGTGGGTGAGCATGTCCGCGATCTCGACACGGTCGAATCCGTAACCGGCGATGTGCTCGAGGGCAGTCTGCAGCGAAGAGAGGGCGAAGGTCAACGTGGAGCAGGCGGTGACGCGGGGCATGGTGTTGCTCCTGTCTCCATCGTGTTGGTGATCTGGCCGTCGCAGCCAGGTTGGTCACTTTGTCGGTTCAGCGGAGTGGAACCACGACACCGGGAACACTCGCAAACGCATCTGGTTGACGGTTCGCTTCACCTTCCCTCCGACATAGCGATAACGCCGGTGCGTGTAGACCAGGTAGGCCGATTCGCCGATCACTTGGACTCGCGGGGCCCGGTTCATGTGGAACTCTTCTCCGAGCATCTCGGACTGCCTGGGAATCGGGCGTGGTGTCTTGAGAAAGCTAACCGGATCGGTTGCCGGGATCCTGGTGACGTGGGTTTGTCCGGGTGACATCGCCACGGTGCGAAAGTTCTTCCAGGTCTTGCCATTGTCTTTGGAGATCGCCGAGGTCAATCTCGCGCGGTAGTAACCGGTTTCGATCTCCCGCTTGTTCGCCTGGTTCCAGACACACAACAGTTCGCTGGACCCTGGCAACTGTTGCAGAAAGATCTCGGAGTTGCTGCTGAGCAGGCCGGTCAACTTCACGGGACTCCATGTCTGCCCGCCGTCACGGCTTTCGCTGCGTGCGATCCGTTGAAACGATGTTCTCATAAACATCAACAGTCGGCCGTCGGATGTCTCGACAACCGTGGGGACCTCGCAACTTCCCTGCTGGCGTCCCCCGTTTTCCCAGACCCAGAGGCTGTCGCGGGATTCTTGCCACGTTCGTCCCTGGTCATCCGAATAAAACGCCGTGCAGACTCCCAGGCCGCGATCCATCGGTTGTGTTCGCCAGTACTCGTTGGGCAGGACCAGTCGGCCTTTCCGGGTTTGGATCAACCAGGTCGGGTTGGCAGGGGAGCGAGGCCAACTGACACGGATCGGGGGCAACCAGGTCTTTCCCTCGTCACGCGACCGGCTGAAAAACGTTCCGGTTCCCTCGCCCACTCCTCCTCCCTGGGAAGGTGGGGTCGTCTCGAACGTGACTGCGATCTCTCCGGATTTCAGCCGCAGGAGGTTCCACGCGCGAACGTCGCCCTTGATGATCACTCGGCCCGCGGCGTCTCGGAACGGCCCAATGCTGGTCCAGGTTCGTCCCTTGTCGATGGACTGGATCATCTCGAGAGTCCGGTCGATCGCCAGCAAACGGCCTCCCTCCAGTTGGATCGGGCCAACGAATCGATGAGCAACCGCGACCTCGAAGGACTCGCTGGCCATTGCCGGCCACCCGGCCCCTGCCAGTAGAAGGCCGAACACCATGATCTGTTTCACCATGATCGTCTCCAATCTGTGCGATGTTCACCGTGGTCGTATCTCCCTTCGATCCTCGCGTCAACTCGTGACGTCCAGAAAACAGTCGCTCTCTTGGAAATCGGAGGCTCCTGTCACCAGGGGGCTCGTGAGCAAGGGAGGGCGTGGCACTGCTTTGTGCGTGGTGTGTGTCAACTGGCGTGAGGAGGTGGTGAGTCCTCTCCGAGGGTATGGTCTTCCGTGTTGGCTTGAAGCGGGGCGAAAGGGCTGCAACTTGTCACGACGCTCGGGGCCGGGCTTTCATTGACGTTCAAACGGAAAACGTCGGGGCGGGCATAGTGGCCTGACACGTCGAAGTCGAATTTCCCTCGAACGACGTCATCCAGGTCCAGGTTAGCCGTGAGAATACACGACTCTTCGTAGTTTGGACCCGCGAGGATTTCTCCCAGCGGGTTGATGATACAACTGCCACCTCGGCTCAGGACGGTTTCCGGATCGTTGCCAAAACTGCTGTCAAAATCATCGGGGAAGTCCTTCCGTCGAACGAACTGACAAGCGGAGAGGACAAAGCAGCGTCCTTCCAAGGCCACGTGTTGCATGGTCGACAGCCAGGTGTCGCGGCTGTCGGCGGTCGGCGCGCAGTAGAGTTGAATGCCCTTGGAGTACATGGCCATTCGCAGCAGCGGCATGTAATTCTCCCAGCAAATCACAGCGCCGATCTTTCCCAGCGGAGTCTCGAATACGGGCAGCGTCGACCCGTCACCAAAGCCCCACACCAGTCGTTCCGATGCGGTGGGCATGAGTTTGCGATGTTTGCCGAGATAACTTCCGTCCGCGGCGAAAAACAACACGGTGCAGTACAGGGTTCCCTGGTCTCGTTCGATCACACCAATAACAAGGTGGGCCTGGTTCTCGCCGGCGATCTCCGCCAGGCGGTCAACGGCGGGGCCCGGCACTTCCACAGCACTGTCCCAGTAGCGGCGAAACTCCTCGCGTCCCTCTGGGGTTCGTTGGCCAAGGGTGGCGCCAAACGACGCGCCCCATGGATACGCGGAGATAAACGCTTCGGGGAAAACAACCAGTTGCGAGCCATCGTTGGTCGCTTCTCGCGTCAACTCGGCAACCCGCTCCAGGGAACCCTCGCGATCGAAAGGACAGGGGCTGGCTTGGACGACGGCGGCACGGATTGAATTCATTGTGTTGGCGTCGGTTGTGTTTTGGAGTGTTGCACCGGGCGTACCAGTAGTCATCGGCGCTCGATTTCTGCGGTGCTACCAATATAGGGGCTGTTGGCCACCGCCGGGTGTGTAGAAACCGACGAAAAATACACGCGGCCGCGACCTGGCCCCCCCTGCTCTGCCGATGTTTTTCCGGGGTTCGTCGGCTATCGCAGGTCATCGGAAGGTCGATCAAGGTCTTTGTCGGATTTCAGATCCGCCATCCCGGGAACCGGGTCGCCGGAATCGGGTTTTGGCACATGCTTGGCTGAATGAAGCAGGCCACTGGCCCGTCCGATGGATGTCGAGCCAAACTTGTCACGGATCTGGTCGGCTGCATGGTCCAGGTTGGTTTGAGCCGCATGATCTTCGTCGCCGAAAAGAGAACGCTGAATCTGTTCCGGGTTGTCCAGGCCACTGATCCCCACGCCCAGCAACCGGACAGGCTGGTGTTGGGCCGGCAGGCGGTTGGAAAACAATTCCTCGGCCGCCTTCCAGATGTCCTGGGTCACATTGGTGGAACGCGGCAAGGTGATCGATCGCGTGATTGTTCGGAAATCGGAGAAACGGACCTTCAAATGTACGGTGCGACCGAGCAGCTTGTGGCGGCGTAGTCGCCGAACAACCTGCTCGGTCAATTCCAGGATCCACGCGCGAAGCGCGTCCGGATCTTCAATGTCCTCGGAGAATGTCGTTTCGTGTGATATCGATTTTGCCTCGCGATCCGGGGTCACGCGTCGGTCGTCAATGCCGTGTGCCAATTCCCAGAGATGCCGGCCGTGATCACCAAATTGCTGTCTCAGCATTTCCTGCGGCAAACCACGCAGGTCGCGAATCGTTCGCACTCCGAGTCGCTCGAAGACCTGGCCCGTCACGCGACCGACGCCCCAGATTCTCCCGACCGGCAGCGGATCGAGAAACTGCTGGTCTTGCCCCGATTCAACGATCACGAACCCATCTGGCTTTTCCAGGTCGCTGGCCACCTTGGCCACGAACTTTGTCGATGCGATGCCGACCGAGGCCACAAGTTGCAATTCCTCGAAGATGGCCTGCTTGATCTGGCGGCCAATCTCAACCGGCGATCCAAACAACTTCTCGGAGCCTGTCACATCCAGAAACGCCTCGTCCAGTGACAGTGGTTCGACCAATGGTGTGTAACGGTGAAAGATGTCCCGGATTTGTCGAGACACTTTCGCATAGTGGTCCAGCCGCGATGGAAGAAAGACGGCCTGGGGGCACAGTTGTTTTGCCCGCGACGCTGGCATGGCGCTGTGGACACCATTTTTTCGGGCCAGGTAGTTGGCCGCCGCAACCACTCCTCGTCGTTCGGGCGTCCCACCGACAATGATTGGCTGACCTCGCAATTCGGGACGTTCGCGTTCTTCTACGGATGCGTAGAAGGCGTCCATGTCGACATGGAGGATCATGCTTGTCTTTCAGTGAATCGGTGGCGGCATGGGCAATCATCTCTCGTTTGGTTGTTCGGTCCACCCATTCGTCGGAAAAAGTCATTCCCGCCACGGATTCCTCGGTAGTCACCAGGACTCACAGCCCGAAACTGAATCGATGGTTGGCTGCCGTTGCTGTGGAAACTGGTGAATGGAGTGTCGCTGGTGGGCACTCGATGCTCGGTTGCCACGTCGCGGAGACTAGAACAGTTCGCCAACAGGCTGTCGATTGTTCTCGACCAGGTACCGTGGACGGCCATTGAGGTCGGAGACCTTGGTCGAGTTGGTGTCGATTCCCAGGTTCCGGTAGAGCGTGGCAAAGATCTCCTGCACGTGAACCGGTCTCGAGGCGGGGACTCCACCGACCCGGTCACTCTCGCCGACGATTCGTCCACCCTGGACGCCGCCTCCAGCCATCAGCACCGACTGGGTTCCCGGCCAATGGTCTCGTCCCCCCTTGCCGTTGATCCGGGGTGTACGGCCGAATTCACCCCAGACGATCACGGTGGTCGTTTCCAGCAGCCCGCGTTCCTCCATGTCCTGCAGGAAGACCGACACGGAGTGATCAAAGACCGGGAGGTACTTCTTGGAAAGAAACTCGATCGAACCTTCCCGGTTCGAGTGCCAGTCCCAGGCTCCGAAACCGACGGTCACGCAACGAACGCCCGCTTCGATCAGTCGCCGTGCCAGCAGCAGTCTCTGGGGGTCCTGTGGTGCGCCTCCGAAACTGGAGTGAGTTGGCTGGAGCTTTCCATAGCGGTCCCGGGTCGACCGGGGTTCGTTCTCGAGTTCCATGGCCTTGACCAGGCGGTTGCTGGTCAGCAGGCCGAACGCCCTGTCCTGGAAGGCATCGAGGTTGTCGNCGCTCTTGCGGTCACGATGTCGACGGAGCNTCTCGAGCAGCGATCGNCGNCTTCCCAGNCGNNNTTTGTTNGCNCCGTTGAGNACCAGGTCNTTNTTGATGTCNCCTTCNGAAGCNAANGGAATGTGNTCCAGNCCNGTGAANCCGGGCCANGATTCNCGNCCNGANGCGTCGTGCANTCCNCGGTTGCGGTAGGGNCCGTANCTGATNNGTGGCGACGCGTCGACATAGGGCAGCATCCCGCCNGGACCNGGNCCCNGGANCNGNGANGCGACCGANCCGAANGTCGGCCAGCCNCCGGCGGGTTCGTTGTCGCCGTTGCGNCCNCCNGNNCGNCCNCTGTAACACTGGAACGACTCGTGACGATTCTGCATCCCNGTCAGCGTGCGGACCACCGAAAAGCGGCGAGCGGACAAGGAGAGTTGGGGAAGCAGTTCACAGAACTGGACACCGGGAATTGCCGTTGAGATTGGTGAGAACGAGCCGCGGATCTCCTTCGGAGAATTGGGCTTGGGGTCGAAAGTTTCGTGCTGAGTGGGGCCGCCGCACAGGTAGATCATCACGACCGACCGCGGGAGACTTATTGCGGTTGATGTGTCTGCCGCTTCAAGAATCCGCGGCAATGTGATTCCGGCTACGCCCAGTGACCCGGCACGCAGAAAACTGCGGCGTGACAGGCCATCACAGAAGCCTGCCAGAGAGGGGCCGGGAATGGTCAGCACGGTTACGGTTCCATCGGTGTGATCACGCTGGAAACTGATTATGTGGATTCGACAGGTCCNGCGAAAGATCGATCACCGCTCTCCGGGCCACACCCCGGGACTGGTGCTTTTGAAGAGGTGGCCCACCGCACTGAAATGGTGACCCTTGGACACCAGATTACTGGTCCTGCTCGCGACGAGAGATGTCCCACAATTTGATGGTGTGATCGTCGCTCCCGCTCGCCAACAATTTTCCGTCGGGGGCCCAGGTGACTCCGCGGACTGGTTTCTTGTGGCCGCTCAGTGTGTGGAGCGTTTTTTCGGTTGCCACGTCCCACACTTTTACTGTTCCGTCCTGGCTGCCAGTTGCCAACTGCAAGTCGCCCCGTCTCCACGACACGCTTTCGATCCGACGCGTGTGGCCCCTGAGCACACGCAGTTGCTTTCCCTCAGGTATCGCCCACACAATCGTCGTGAGATCGCGGCCGCCGCTTGCCAGTCGTGTTCCGTTGCGACTCCATTTCACCATTTCAATGGCGCCGGTGTGTCCCTTCAGAGTCCGAGTCTCTTTGCCGGTGTTTGGGTCCCACAGCTTGACCGTGTTGTCAAATCCACCACTGGCCAGCCGTTTGCCGTCGGGGCTCCAGTCGACGCTGATCACGAAATGCGTGTGNCCTGAGAGTACGCGGAGATTGCGACCATTGGCGGCGTCCCAAACACGGACCGANTTGTCCAGGCTTCCGCTGGCCAGTTTCGAGCCATCNGGGCTCCAGGCGACNCCCAGTACCGGAGCCGTGTGTCCGACGAACTTGTGAGTTTCGCGACCGGTTTTCGCGTCCCAGACTCTTACGGTTTTGTCATAACTTGCACTGGCGAGTTGTGTGCCATCCCGGTTCCAGGCAACGCAATAAACAAATTGNGTATGCCCGGTGAGTGTNCGCTGTCGTTTTCCGGTTTTGATATCCCAGATTCCGATCGTTTTGTCGAAGCATCCGCAGGCCAANACTTTCCCGTTGGGATGCCAGTCCAGTCCGGTTGTCGAACCCGTGTGGCCACTCAGTGTTTGATCGGNGGCGTGGCCAACATCGGCTCCAGCGACACAACACACGGTGGCAACGATCAGCCGGCAGACGCTCGGCAACCCATGGCTCGTCTTCATTNCTTCATTTCGTTTGTCGTTGGTAACCCGTGAGCTTGAGGCAGCAGTCTATCACTTCAAAGCCAATCGGACGAATTTTCGGCAAACTCACACAAATGGCAGGTTCAACCATCTTGGCTTCCACGACGTCACCGACAGTCCTGACACCGTGATGGAACAAATCGGCCTCGGTCCTCGCCGGCTCGCGGTTGGAAGGGGCATACGGTCAGCCGGTGGGAAAAACTCGTATAGTGAGTTTTCGGGAATTCGAACTCCGAACCTGACAGGAAGCCATTTCCGTGAATCAGACAACGTCGCGACGTGCATGCTTTGAATCTGTTGTTCTTGCCCTACTCGCACTAGGCGTGGGAGTCCCAGCGATGGCCCAGGACAATGGGCAACTCCGGAAGCATCCTTTCGAGTTGATGATCTGTGACTACGTGCGGTTCAAGNTGTCGAGAGTCGACAGGCGCGGGGAAATCACCTGGGAGCACTCACCGGCAGGAAAAGTCTGGGACTTTGTTATTGCGGACGGGAACAAGCTCATTTACCCGATCATCACCGACAAGCAGGAAGTCCGCTGCATCGATTTCCAAAAGAATCTGAGATGGTCCTGGGCCTATGCCAAGGAGTTCAAGGAGATCATCAATATCACAAAGCACAAATCACAGCTGATTGTCAGTGGCCAAAAGCCGCCCCAGGCCATCCTGATGAACCTGGATGGAACGATTCAAAAAAGGCTGCCAATCCCGGCCAGGTACAAGCATCATCATGGCCAGTTGGGAAACGTATATGACGTCGGCAACAAGCGCTACCTGGCCCAGCTTTGGGGAGAAGGAACGGCCCTGGAAGTTGATGCAACCGGTAAAGAAGTCTGGCGGTTTCAAGTGTCCAGGGTGGGAAAGGGGCGGTATCCCGAGGGAACTGTTCAGGATGTTCTGCGTCTAAAAAATGGCAACACCTTGCTGGCCTGTGGAACGCAGGCTCGTTTGCTGGAAGTGGATCGTTCCGGAAAGGTCGTCTGGGAATTCACCGGGAAAGGTCATCCCGAACTCAACTTCACCAATGCCTGCAGTCTCCAACAACTCAGAGACGGCTCGATTGTGGTCACCAATTTTCTCCGTGGTAATTCAGGCCGCGGAGCACATGCCTTCATCCTGTCGAAAGAGAAGGAGATCACCTGGACGCTGACTGACCACAAGAACTTCACTGCCGCCAGTCAAGTGTGGGCGATTGAGCCAAGGGCCAAGCCGGGACAAAAGTAGCCGGCCTCTCCCCTGCCCCTTCGCCCGACGCCGTGACGCGTGTTCTGGATCTGGCGGGCTGAACAGTGGGGCTGCGGTCTGAAGACGCGGATGCCAAGGTCGATCTCGGAGTGATATGAGTCGAATTCTGCTGGTGTTGCCGTTGGCCGTGGGGATGTTTGGATGTGGTGGCACGACCGGACCATCCACGACAACCGCAAAAGCCGGTGCTCACCAGGTTCGCGTCAAACCGGAACAGCCAGCGACATCTGGTTCGGAGCCTGGTGGCAATCTTCGACTGTGCGAAGCTGCTACGTCAAAGGGGGCGCCCGGTAGAACCGCGATCGACGTGTTTGTGGTCAACCAGGGCAAGGAGCCAATTGTGGTCTACCGTGCGCCGGGGCTGCCTCACATCGACCTGGCCGTCCAGATCAAGCACCCCGACGG
>PBOU01000180.1 GCA_002724415.1 Planctomycetaceae bacterium | reverse complement strand
ATCTCTCCCGGATCCTTGGTCCTGTCATACAACTCGGCACCACCGGCACCATCCTGTCCCCACTCCGTGTAACGATAACGATCGGTCCGCAGACTGTACCCGTTGGAATATTGGGTCAGCGCAGATTTTCGAATCCTGACGTCCGGGTCTCGCAGAGCCGCAGCCAGGCTGAGTCCGCTGACTGTGCCGGGGACCTCGAGGCCGCACAACTCGCCGAGCGTTCGATAAAAATCGACCATTTCCACTGGGCCATAATGAGTTTTCCCAACGGCAGTCACGCCTGGCCCGGCAATCAGCAACGGGACCCGGTCGGCATTTTCAAAGAGCGTCGTCTTTTGATAATGACCATGCTCCCCCATGTGGTAACCATGGTCGGAGGTGAACAACACCACCGTGTTCTTATCAAGTCCTGTCCGCTTCAGTGCCGCGAGAATTCTTCCAATCTGCGCATCGGCAAACGTGATGGACGCGTAGTACGCCTGGATTGCCTCGCGGGCCAGCTTGTCCGGCAGATTGACCTGGTCCTTCTTCCTCAGGAGCGTATCGCGAGCGCCCTTGGGAAGCGTGTCAAAATACCCCTTGGGAACCGTCGGCACACGGATTGCATTCGTCGGATACATCTGGAAGTACTTCCTGGGCGCGACATATGGCGTGTGTGGCCGATACAGTCCGACAGCAAGGAAAAACGGTGTTCTGGCCTGTGAATGTTTTTCAAGCCGCTCGATGGCGATTGATGCGGCAATACCATCGGTTTGTTCTTCATCAGTTCCGTCAGCAGCCAACCAACTCAGAGTTCCGCCAAATTGGCCTTTCCGTAGACTGAAAATCTTCGATTCGTCATCCACGTCACGACCGCGGGGGTTAAACGTCTGGTTCCAGGAGTACGGATCGTCGTGACCGCTTGTGCCGATATGTTTCGGAACGTTGTAGTGATACATCTTTCCAATTCGCGTCGCGAAGTAACCGTTCCGCCGAAACATCTGGGGCAGGGTGACGACATTGGGGATGTGCTCGCGGATGTAGATCGCATTCCGTCGCACCAGTGTCTGGTCGGGGTACATCCCGGTAAGAAAGGACGCACGGCTCGGACCGCACAAGGGAAACTGGCAAAACGCGTTCGAGAACAGAACTCCTCGCCGTGCCAAACTGTCGATATTGGGTGTCTTGACCTGCGAATGTCCGTAACACCCCATGTCACAGTTCAGGTCATCGCAAACCAGGAACAACACGTTCAATCTTTTGGCTTGTGTCTCNACCGCACTCGCGGATCGCTCCGTTCCGGCGGCAACAATGACACNNAGGNACAAANAGATCCGGAATCCCATNTCGCGCATCGCACTCTCCTCAACTGATCCCTGNACGNCCGCTCCGGTAGTCTCCGNCTCTGCGAGAGGAAGTCAACCAATGGTTCGATCGTCACCGGCCAGCAGTCCNCCCCGGGCCGAATCCAGCGAGTCAACCAGTTCAACCATNGATTGAAAACGATCGGCCGGNTCCTTGGCCAGAGTNCGNCNCACGATCGCCTGGAGTGAATCGGGAATCACGCGGTCCCCAGCGGCCTCCAGCAGCGGCATTGGCTCATCGTGCAGGATATTTTCAAAAGTCTGCCTGACCGTACGTCCACGAAACGCTTCACGAAACACAAGCAGTTCATACAAAACCACGCCGACACTAAAAANATCTGACCGTTCATCCAGCGACGGCTTCCCAAGGACCTGTTCAGGAGACATGTACAAGGGCGTACCGGGCCGCTGGCCGATCCGGGTCAATGGAGTCAACTCCTGGTCGAGTTCCAGGTCACCCATCCCNGTTGAATTTTCAGACACGTCAACCGCCGAAGCTCCCCACACCTTCGCGACNCCCCANTCCAACACGATCACTTCACCAAAAGCNCCCACCCAGATGTTCTCGGGCTTCAAGTCGCGATGCACGACACCGTGTGCGTGTGCGTAGGCACACGCCTGGCACACCTGTATCACCACTTCAACCAATCTTTCGAGAGGGTAAGCCGCCTCGGTGACCTGGTCTTTCCAACTGAGACGTTGCAGGATCTTGAACAGATCTTCACCGGCAATGCATTTCATCGTGAAATACAGGCAATCCCCGTCATACCGGCCAATCTCATAAATCGGAACCGTGTTGGGATGCTGCAGTTGCGCGGTNATCCTGGCCTCGCGAAGAAAACGNCGGCGTTCNNTTTTGTCTTGGGCAAATTCGTCCCGCAAAGTCTTGACCGCCACCCGCCGCCCGGAGACTGGATCCCAGCAAGATCGCAGTTCCGCCTTCGCACCACGAGCAATTGGCTCAAAATCGACGAATCGCGAGTATCCACCGGATTGGTCAGTCGGAAGATCCAGATCCGTCGAACTCACGACAATCTGCGGAAACCGGTCGGCCACGATCGCTGTGTCTCCGCTTCTCTAGAAACNCTCGAGACGCTGGTCCGCGTCACCGAAGTGATTCTTGCTGACTCCCATGCCGTCGAGAATCGAAAGATACAAGCTGCAGAGCTTACGTTTCTCATCACCGCTTTTCAGATAATCCAGAGCCCGTCCGGTTTTGATCGATCCGTCCAAACCACCGACCTGGATCAATGGCACCTTTGTCGAGTCGTGGGCACTTCCAGACCACATGTTGTTCACGAACAACAGACACGAATGGTCCAGTACAGTCCCGTCCCCCTCTGCCATGGCGTCTAGTTTTCCGGCCAGGTACCCCAACTGGTTGCAGTAATACGTCGACACTCGCTCGTAGTCGTCGGAGTGGTCGTGGTGCGACGACGTGTGATGGTTCAGCCGAACGTTGAGGAACGGATAAAACAGTCCCGAGATATCCCGGCAGAGTAGCAGCGTCGCAACACGCGTTTTGTCGGTCTGAAACGCCAGGGCAATCACATCACACATCAATCGCATGTGTTCACGAATGTCCTCGGGCAAACCGTCATCTGGACGTGGCATCGACTCCAGCGGGCTGTTGGCTTTCTTGGCGTTACCAACCGCCTTGTCCTTGAGTTGGCGGACGCGTTCTATCCGACGCTCAATTTCACGTACACTGGTCAGGTATTCATCCAGCTTGGCCCGGTCAATATAACTCACCTTCTGTCTCAACCCGGCCGCCTGAGTTCTCACACGATCCANGACGCTCTGAGTGCGNTGACTNCCTCGATTGTCGAACAAGCTGTCAAACGCGAGCGATGGATAAACCTCCATCGGCACCGGAGCAGTCGCATCTCGCCATGATATGTGTGAACTGTATGCCATCGAAAAGTTTGTTTCGTGGTATCCGGTGATCGGTTGTTCGCAGCCCAACACCAGACTCGGTTGAATCGTTTCTTCTTCGAATTCCCTGGCAATCACCTGGTCAACGCTGATGCCACCTCGGATGACTGCCCCTTTCTTCAGCGACACGCCGGACAAGATGTTTCCCGTTTGGCCGGGATGGATCCCGACACCAGTCGCATTCTTGTTGAACAGGCCATGAATCACGTTCACTTTGCTGCGAATCGGTTCCAACGATTTCAAGCTCTTGCCGAGTTCCAGGCCGTCGGGGGTCTGCTTACCCCACCAGTGCAACGGGTTGACTCCGTTGGCCATGAACAACGCGGCAAAGCGTTTGGGATACGGGCTTCTCGAACCGGCTTTCACCGCGCCAAGAGACGTCATTGACTCAAGCCACGGCAAGGCCATCGTGACGCCCGCGCCTCGCAAAAACGCCCGCCGGTCAGTCGAATTCCGTTCAATTCCCATCATCTTCTCCGCAATCTCACATCCTGTCTCTGACAACCACCGTCGGTGCACACTATAGCACAGCCCATCACGAACACGACAAGACGTGCCGGACGCCCGTCCTAGCGATTCGGTTTAAACTCACGATCCCTCTTTTGAAGGAATTGTCGGCTCAAAACAATTTTCTCGACAAGAAGTTGCGACCGAAACTCTCCCCTCTCCAGAGCGAGGATCGCCCCCTCAATCGCGCTGCGATCCGACAACATCAACCGTCGTCCCAACGCATAGACAAACAACCGTCGAACAACATTCTCTACAAACTGTTTTCTCCGCTGGGTCCCAAGTTCCTGCCTGAGTCCCTCCAGACCCACTCCGACCCTACCACCTGGAAACTCCGCCCGGACATCCACGCGACGACCGCCTCCATCCACTGTTCGCCGTCGTGCCACCGGACCATACCCCTCAAACGCCAACCCGAATGAATCAAACCGGGAATGGCACTTTGCACACAACTCGGACTTCCGATGTTTCGCCAGCACCTCCCTTAGCGTCAATTCCCCCAAATCGGCTTCGTCGGCTGGGAGATCGGGGACCTTCGGAGGCGGGGGGGGGATGTGTTCGCCAAGTAGACGGTGAACAACCCAGTATCCACGTCGAACCGGACTGGTGCGCAACCCGGACGAATTGGTCGTCAGGAACGCGCCCATTGGAAGCAGTCCGCCACGTCCGAACGACGTCGCATCCTTGACCTCAACCCACCCATCGGCATTTCCCCGGACGTCCTTTCCGGGCCACGGGATGCCGTAATGCCGGGCCAGGTCTTTGTTGACGAACGTATGACGGCCTTCAATCAGTTCAAGAATTGAACGGTTTGTCCTCAGCATGTGAGAAAAGTACCTGGAAGGTTCCTGGTGCATCGCCCGACGCACGCCTGGCGTGAAGCCAGGAAATTTCTTTCGATCGACCGCATTGAATTGTTCGAACTGACGGACACCAAGCCATTGCCCCAGGAATTCTATTCCCAGCGCATCACTTCGCTGGTCCAACAGCATTCGTTTTATCTCCCCTCGCAACACCTCCGGGCGACCAAGCGACCCGGCGCTTGCAAGTTCCAAAAGGTGCCGATCTGGAAGGCTGGACCACAGGAAATAACTCAACCGGCTTGCCAATTCGTGGCCGGTCAACGCTGTTGTCGACGTTCCAGGCGACGCTTCCATCGTCTGGTACGAGAATTGAGGCGACATCAACACAGCCACAACAAGGTCGCGAATGGCCTCCTCGTGTGCGAGGCCGTGTTTATCCCGTTGGACACGGTAAAACTGCAACAAGTCCTCACGTTCGAACGACTCCAACGATCGCCGATAGGCCCGACCCGCAAACCGAAGAACCGATTCCAATTGCCTCGACTCCGCCTCCTGTCGCTCGTTTTCCACCCTCCGGATCCTCGCCGACATCCCCGAGAAATACCGCTGAATCTCGGTTAGCACCAGTGGTGACGCGTTCCGACTTTTCGCCACCCGGACATACACTTCGGCCAATCGCTTCATCTTTTCGACGCTGGTGAGGTCCTTGTCCTCGGAACGTGCGAAGTCAAATTCTTCGCTCTTCATGAACCTCGGGGACTCGGCTCGTTCAAAAAACACGAAATCGCGGAACTGTCGGTGTGGTACCCGGGTGACAAAATCAAGTTCGCTCCACAACCGATCAAGTTCCTTCCGACCGGCCTCATCAAGGACAAGCGAATACAGAGGCTGGTCATCTCGAAAAAAACCGGTCATCAGGTGGAATCCGGCACTGAGCAATCGCCCCTTGTTTCGATCTTTTTTCTTCAGATGCATCCGTCCCCTCTCAGAGACGTAGAACGCATCCGGAATCACTGAACAAAATTCGGCGACTGACCTTCGCAACCTTTCGATCTGCGGGTCCTTGTTCGGATTCGGTGGCAGTTTCCCTTTCGTCCTATTCGACGCGAGTGTCCGATTTTTCATCAACACCATTGATTGCGAACCGGTTTGAACGACCTTGGCAACAATTGTCAGTTCCGGAATTTCCCACTTTTCCCGTTCATCACGGATCCATCCGGCCAGTGCCTGCAGTTCCTTTGNCGGTCCGGTCTGTTCACGTGAAACCGCAACGGGCATCGCCCTCCAGCGTTTGCGTAACCCGAACAGCGGCCCGTTTTCCGGGCCGTCAGTCTTTTNCGANCCTGCCAACANCTTATAAAACCGCTCCATGTAACTNGGACTGACACCATTTNTTTTCGCNAATCCACTCAGCGACACGTCAGACNGTCCCAGCACATTCCTGCTGTCGAATTCCCACGCTGTTTTCAGATAGTCCNCNANATCGGTCGGCTGCTTGTCGTAAAACGCAACAATCCGTTGGACACAATATTTGTCCCGGTCCGTGTCGGTCACCACCGGATGGGGAGCGAACGAAATCCCCTGATGATTGAGCACCAGGTGGTCTGCCACGTGCCGTGCTGCCGCCAAGTACTTGTTCAATAACGCCGGTGTCATTGCCAGGGTCTCACCGCTGTTGTCGAACCCGGATTCGTTGGCTGGATCCAGCGGAAACTCTCGCGTCGGCCGAATATCCACACCAGTCAGGTCGCGAATCGTATAGTCGTACTCCGAATTGCTCAGGCGCCTGGCCAGGACTGGCCCCGGATCCCCCGAGTTTCGGTCCGCCTCGTCACGCTGCAATTCCCGGATCCATTGAACAACCGCCTCTCGCTGTTTTCCGGAGGGTTTCCGGCGAGACTCCTTGGGAGGCATGGTCTTGTCAACGAGTTTCTCGAGGACGAGTTCCAGGCGAAGGGCGTCGGCAGCCACCGACCGGGCATTCATCCATTTCTGGAGGTTCAAGTTGGCCTTGGGTCTCTGTCCGCCATGGCAACCAACACAAAACGTTTTCAGGAATGGTTGCACCTCACGCAAAAAACGGCTCGGCAAGCCCTTCGGCTTTTCCACCGCGAGCACTGCCGATTCATCCAGCACACCTGTCAACAGGCTGGCCCATGTCACTGCCACCAACCACCACGAGCCGGATGGCCAGACGCGCATTTGAAAACGCATTCGCACTGGAATCATTTCAATGCCTTCAACGCGGCCAAGGGGATTCGAGCCAGCCTGACATCCTCCTTGTTGACCGAGTAAGCCACAAGCAACTCATCACCAACGACAATCGCGTGTGGGTACTGCCAGCCAGCCAACTTGTGTTTGCCTTCGAAACGAACTTTTGTCTCTTCGTTTTTGATCACCGCTGCACGATCGAACTGGCGGCCATCTCGGCTCAGTGCAATGGTCAAGATGGAGCGATCCAATCGTTTTGCCGACGAGTTGTTGATGAGGAACACGTTGCCACCGGGGAGCCGGCCGGTCGCATGACGCGCCAACGAGTCCGGGAAGTTCGTTACTACCGGAACCGACCAACTCCGCCCGGAATCACGACTTTCACTGGCATACAGCGACCCGCTGTAATTTCGAAACGGACACACAACGACCCCGTCCTCGCGAACGTATGGCGCCGGCTCGGTGTACCCGAAGACCTTCAGGTCAGACGGAGAAATCGGGCACCGGGTCCACCCGGACAGTCCGTCTTTCGCCGACGTCCTATACAACGCCATACGCCCCGTCTTCCGAGCGTCTCCTACGTGTTCACCTGAAAGCAAAAGATCACCACCAGGCATGCGAACTGGCCCGGCAATAAAGAAACCCGGCACCAGTCGTCGTGGCTTGGTCCAACCACCAGACGCCCGCGCCTCCCGGGCAAACAACGCTGTCCTGGGATCAAAATTTGTCCCCCCGGTGACCGTGTACAAAGCCACCAAACGCCGGCCCGCCACGATCCACCCCGACGCAACGCACGCTCCGTGCCCCGCCGGGTCGGTCGCCAATTGCTGTGGACGAGACCATTCGGACAGATTCGCCACAGCCGCTTTCGAGAACAGAATCCGCTGCCCGGGCTCATCCTCGCCCACCCGCCCGTTCGACCACATGCACCACACCTCATCCCCTCGCTGAACAAGATTCGGGTGATGACAGAACCGGTAGGTTGTTTTAGTCGCCTGGTACAGCACCGACTCGGTGAAGGTCAACTTTCCGAGCCCCAATGTGCGTGGCTGCTTGGAATCAAACAATCCATCCACGACCCCAAGTGGTGCCGCGGCTTTCACGTTCCCAGCGACAATCAACAACACAATCAGCCCATTCAGGGCTTTAGAACAACACGTTGATCCCATCCCAGAAACTCCTCAATAAATTTCACGACCTCAGCCGCCGCCAGTGTCAACAATTCCTCGCCTTTTTCAGGCGTCGCCAATTCCGGCGATCCCATTGCCCCGGTCGGACTCAAGCGATGGAAACGGCCAGCCACCGTGGCACGACCTCCCAACTCCGAATGGTAGAACGGCGAGTCAATCACTGGATCGCCCGCACGCGCCTCGTCGGGATGCACCGTCTCACCGTTGACGACCAACATCATCGACGTCTCGTATTCACAAGCATGCGACACCATCGGCGTTTCCAGGGACGTCGTTTCGGAACTGAACCCCGCCAGGTCCCAGTAACTCGACAACGCCAACAGGAGACCGTCGACTTCATCACACTGGTTTGCCAATTCGGTGATGGCCACCGTCCCCGGAGCGATGTTCCCACCGTGCCCATTGAGCAATAGGATTCGCCGGAATCCGGCACTGACAAAGCAACGAACGACGTTCTTGATCACCTCAACATAGAGAGAATTCGGCAACGAGATTGTTCCCGGAAAATCGAGATGGTGATCCGATGCACCTACCCACAGTGTCGGTGTCAACAACACTTTGTCGGACAAGACCCCCTCCACTCGCTCGGCCACTTCGGTCGCCAGGTAGGTGTCAGTCAACAAAGGCAAGTGGTGCCCATGCTGCTCCAGTGCAGCGATCGGGCAAACAACGGCAACGCTCTCCTTGTCCAGAGCGTCAATGTCGACCCAGCGACAGTCTCCGTAACGCATCGTACCCACCTCACTATTCGCCAGAATTCCCGTGACCATCACAGGTCACAGATTGATGTTGCGCATTCTACGTGTGACACTGAGAACTTGTAGTCTGCCCAGCGATTGTCTTTTCAAGAACCCACGGCGGTCCGCGTCTCGATGACAAGGTTTCTGATATTCCTGGCCGTTGCGTGTGGTTTTTGCACGTCACTGCCCGCTCAGCAAAATTGGCCGTACACTCCGGTCACCACGGTTCCCGAGCCGAAAGTCAAAGACGCCTCGTGGTGTCGCAATCCGCTGGACCGATTTGTCCTGGCAAAACTCGAAGCCCAGGGCCTCTCTCCGGCAAAAGCCGCGAAAAAAGAGACGTTGTTGCGACGGGTCTACTTCGATCTGATCGGACTTCCCCCAACACCGGCACAACGATTGGCGTTCCTGGCAGACACGTCGGACCGCGCCTACGAAAACGTCGTCGACCGCCTTCTGAAAGATCCGCGGCACGGAGAACGTTGGGCCCGTTTCTGGCTCGACCTGGCACGTTATGCCGACACGGCTGGCTACGAAGGCGACCCCGATCTGCCGCATGCCTGGCGTTACCGGGATTACGTCATCGACAGCATCAACCGCGACAAACGATACGACCTTTTCATCAAGGAACAATTGGCAGGCGACGAATTCGCCGAAGTGCTCGGAGCGGGCGAATTGCCGCTCCCGGACCCCGAACGTGTTGTCGCGATGACGTTTCTACGTCTTGCTCCATTCACCGAACCGCGGGGCGATGAGACCCGTCACGAAATGCTCAGCGAAATCACCGGGACGGTCGGTTCCGTGTTCCTGGGTCTCACGGTGGGTTGCGCCAAGTGTCATGACCACAAGCACGACCCGATTCCGACCGAAGACTTTTATCGGATGAAAGCCTTCTTCGCGACAATTGCCATCCCCGCACCTTTGCGTGGTGATGGTTTCCAGATTGGCGGTTCACTTCCAGCAAAGTTCTACCGCAAGGGTGAGGAGGCCTGGGTCAAACGATCACTGGCATCGCTGGAAACAGAGCAGGGGACCGTGAAGGCTGAACTCGCTCGCCTTTCCGATGACCTTGGCAAGCGACTGGCTCCTCCTGCCGGATTCGCCCTCCAATCAATGGGTGGCCCACTGGGGAACAACTATTTCTTTGATGGGAGCCCGGTGTCCGACGGGTCGCGGCACACCGTCGTCGCCAGTTCCAACGGTTCCGCGTGGTCGTTCGAAACCGATGGCCAAACAGCACGACGCATTGACTCTCTGGCGGGTTCAAACAGTGGCCATTGGTTTGGCGATCTCACCAACCCCACCAACATCTCTCTCGGCCAACACACCAATGGCACCGGCAACCCGCGGCAGTCCGGCCACCAGGGGGCGTTTGGCGACATCCTGATATACGACCATGCGCTGACCTCGGCTGAACGTTCTCAGTTGCATCTTTGGATTCGCCACAAGTACGAAACCGCTGGCCCCGGACCTCGCAAGCCACCGTCACAAGGACTTCGTCTTTGGTTCGATGCATCCGACGTCGATGCCGACTCGACCACCCCGAACCCAGAACTTGGACGGCACATTCCCCGGTGGTCCGACCGTGCCAGCGGCCTGTCACTCGAGCAATCCACCAAGGCCCTGCAACCCCGCCTCACGACAATGGGGTCTCGCAAAGCTGCTGCAGTTCTCTTTGACCAGTCGTTCCTCAAGGGAACTCTTGCGAACGCCAATTTCGTTAACGACCAGCAGGGAACAATTGTCACGGTCTTTTCCGCCACACACCAGGGCGAAGGTTACGGGCTCGAAATCGGCGGCTCCGGTGAATTCATTACCACCGCCATTTACCCCTCGGCCCGTAAAAAACAATCGTTGGCCACTCTGATCAACGATCCCAGCGCAACTGAAATCACAGACGAAGAGCGACATCGCTACCGAATGCTCTCTATCCGTCAGCGAGCGATTCCCGGAGACATCAAGCGGTTGCAACCCGTTGCGATGTCACTGCGACACGCATTCGGCCCCCCTTACGAACCAGGTGTTCCCACTTCCCGGGTGATGATCCGGGGCGAGTACAACAATCCGGGCAAGGTCGTGAAGCCGGGCTTTCTCAGTTGCGTAACAGGCCACCAGGACCCAGCCCCCATCCGCCTGGACCCGTTCAAGCGTTGGCCGACCCGAAGCCGTCGTATGGCACTTGCACGCTGGATCGCCAGCCCCAGTAACCCCCTGACAGCCCGCGTGATGGTCAACCGACTCTGGCATTGGCATTTCGGGCAGGGCATTGTCGCGACACCCAGCGATTTTGGCTCCTTGCGAATTGGTCCCAGTCACGAGTCTCTTTTGGACTGGCTGGCCAAACGTTTTGTCGACGGGGGATGGAGCCAGAAAAAGATGCACCGCCTGATGGTGCTCTCGGCTACGTACCGGCAAACCTCGCAGGTGGACAATCCCCAAGCCAACAAGGTGGACCCCGGCAACCTGTTGTATTGGCGTTTTCGGCGCCGCCGCCTCGAGGCCGAAGCTGTCCGGGACAGCGTCCTGGCTGCCAGCGGACGCCTCAACCCCGAACACTTCGGACTTCCCATTTTTCCGATGCTTCCCGATGACGTCGCCGAACGCGTCAAATGGAACTCCAGCAAGTGGTTCACCCACGATGATGATCGCAGCCGCAAACGCAGTATTTACATCTACCAGCAACGTTCTCTCAGCATGCCGTTCATGCAAGCTTTCGACGCGTTGGTCTGCGAACAGTCGCGTCCTAAACGCCGCGCTTCCATCACGCCGCTCCAGGCTCTGGCCATGTACAACGGCCGGTTTGTGAACCAGGAATCTCGCCATTTCGCCAACCGGATCCGTACGGAAGCCGGCGACGACACAGGCAGGCAACTCACTCTTGCGTTCCAGGTTGCCTATGGCCGCGACCCATCGCCGGAGGAGACAAAACGACTCGGGACCTTCCTCTCAACGGCTGCATCGGAACCGTTGGTGGGGCTGTGCCGAGTCTTACTCAACAGCAACGAATTCGTTTACATCGACTAGCCTTCACACCAATGCCCCAAAACACGCACCCTCCTCTGGTCCCGGCCTCTCGAAGAGATTTCCTGTCGCGCTCTTACAACGGTATTGGAGCGTTGGCCCTGGCAGGTTTGACCGCGGATGCCGCCCGGGCCGAAGGCGATCTTGCTAACCCGCTCGCCGCCCAGGTTCCACACAAACCACGGCGAGCCAAGCACTGCATTTTCCTTTTCATGCAGGGTGGAGTCAGCCAGGTCGATTCGTTTGAGCACAAACCGCTTCTCAACAAATTGCACGGAAAACCACTCAATCGCATCCCGAATATCTCCGGTGAACTCCAAGGGCGGCTCACTTTCCCTCATTCGATCGTTGGCAGCCCGTTCCAGTTCAAGCAACACGGTGACAGTGGCCACCATTTCTCCGAGTTGTTCCCCCACCTCCGAGAACACTCCGACCGCCTGGCATTCATCCATGGCATCAAGACAGACAACCAGAACCACGGCCCATCCACACTGCACGTGACCACTGGCAGTCAATTCCCTGGCAGTCCCTCAGTGGGCTCATGGATGACCTATGGCCTGGGAACCGGCAACCAGGACATGCCCGGTTACGTGGTGATCCAGGACCCACGCGGAGCGCCCATGAATGGTGCGGCTGTCTGGGCCAACGGCTACTTGCCGGCTGCCTACCAGGGAACCCTGCTTCGTCCCACCGGAACACCAATCCTCAATCTCGCTTCTCCCAAGGGGCTCACCCGCCCGAGCCAAAGGAAGGAACTTGACCTCCTGGCTTACCTCAATCGCCGCCACCTCGATCGCCGACACGACGCCGGCGACCTGGAAGCGCGAATCAACGCCTACGAACTGGCGTTCCGAATGCAGGCCCGGGCCCCGGGAGTCGTCGACCTCTCCCGCGAACCGGCCCACATCCAACGCCTTTACGGACTCGACAACCCGTCGACGTCCGCCTTCGGACGACAATGCCTGCTGGCCCGGAGGATGGTCGAACACGGTGTGCGTTACACGATGTTGATACACGGGGTGCAGAACAATGCCTACAGCTGGGACGACCACGGGGACGTCAAGGGACGCATGATTCGCCACAGCAAGGAGGTCGATCGCCCGGTATCCGCGTTACTGACCGATCTCGCCCAACGCGGCCTACTGGAAGAAACACTCGTCGTTTGGGCCTCGGAAATGGGCCGCACACCATTCGTTAACGGGAGCCTCGGGGGCAGCCCGGGTCGTGAACACAACTCGTGGGCCCTGGTGATGTGGATGGCTGGAGGCAACGTCCGAGGTGGAGCCCGAGTGGGCGCCACCGACGAATTCGGTTTACGGGCCGCTGAAGAGCAAATTCCAATCCGGGATGTTCACGCGACGATCCTGGACCTGATGGGGCTCGAAGACGAAGAACTGCGGTACCTGCACGCTGGCCGACTCCGGCAATTGACCGATATCGGCGGCGAGGTTCTCGAAGGCATCATTTCCTGAAACCGCTAAAACTGCCCGAACCCCCAAAGCTCCCCCCCTGACCACTTGCGTCTGGCCACTCGTCACGCTGCAATAACCACCCGCGCCACTTGCCGACACACCTAGGAGTCCCCCGATGCGTCACCTGACCCTCACCTGCCTGGCCCTTGCCATGACCACCTCCCCCAGTACGACTTCCGCCGCCGACCAACTCCTTTACCTCGCTTCCACGGCCGACAAGACCATCGTCGCCTACAAGATCGACAAGGACACCGGCAATCTGACCCAGAGATTCTCCGTCGACCTTCCGGGCAACGGCGGAGCAATGGCCTTCTCGCCAGACAAGAAGTTCATCTACGCTTCGGTCACGGGACTCGAAGGAAACGCCGCCGGTGTTGCCACCTACAAACGCCACCGGGACGGCACTCTCAAACTGCTCGACACAGCCAAGATCACGTCACGCCCTCCCTACATCCAGGTCGACCCCACCGGCCGTTTCCTTCTCGCAGCCCACTACGGTGCTGGTGATGTCACGATGTACAGCATCAAGGATGGAGTCGCGACATCGAAACTCCTTTCGCACATCAAGACCGCAAAAACGGCCCACTGCATCGAACTGGATCTCAGCGGAAAATACGTCTACGTGCCGCACACGTCCCCGAACAAGCTGTACCAGTTTGTGCTCGACACAAAAGCCGGCAAACTCGTAGCCAATGACCCACCCTTTGTTGACGGCCCCGACGCCGACCACCGTTACCACGAACCGCGTCACTACAAGCACCACCCGAAGCTCCCATTTGGGTACACCTCCAACGAAAACGGCGGCGGCATCACCGCGTGGGCGTTCGACAAGAAGACGGGCCGATTGACTCGAAAAACGACACTCTCGACGCTCCCCCCCGGCCACAAATCGTCCAGCCATGCCGCGGACATTCAAATCACCCCAAACGGTCGATTCGCCTACGTATCCAATCGCTGCACCGCGGAGTTGGCAAAGGGACAGAAGCCTGACGACACACTCTGCGCCGTGGCCATCGACTCGAAGACCGGCGACATGAAGATCGTGGGCCACTACCCAACCGGGTACCATCCCCGCGCCACCTGTATCGACCTGCAAGGCAGATACTTTTTCGCCTGTGGCCAACGTTCCAACGACCTGCACACCTACAGGATCAACAAAAAGACGGGCGCCCTGGAACCAATCAAGATCTACAAGACCGGTGGAACACCGATCTGGGTCATGTGCGCCAAGGCCAAGTGACCAAAGGCGACGTGCATCATTCTCGGCGGTCGTTTTTCAGTCGCGACTGCGTACGGTTGTAGCGGCGGACCATTTCGGTCTCTCGCCACTTCAGGAATGCGCGTTCGACCTTGTCGCGTTTTTTCCGCGACCGCTTGACCCGCGGGCCAACAGTGATCGTCCCAAAGGTCACGGCTTCCTCCTGGCGGTCGACCACTGCAATCTTGCCCTTGTTGACGACCAACGTCACACCGACATTGGCCTCGATCACCGGCAAGCCATTTTCTTTCCCCCTGGCCAGGACCGCTTGGTCCTGAGCCGCCGACCGGGACCCGAACGAGGGAATCACCAGGAATTGAGCTCCATCCAGGGCTGGAATCTCCGCCAGACGTGGATTCCAGCGATCATTGCAAATGAGGATTCCACAACGACCAAGCGGGGTGTCAAACGCCCTGCTACGGCGCCCCAGCCGGTTGAACCACCAACTGGGATGATATCCCTCGGCGAACTGCATCTTGCGGTACGTGCCGCAGACCTGGCCCTCGTCGTCGATGAAAACCGCGGAATTGAAAACGTCCTTGGACACCCGCTCCGCAAATCCGAACACCAGGCACATCTCCAACTCCCGAGCCAGTTTTCGGAACCGTTTGATCATCGGTGAATCGATGGCCACGGCCACACGTTTCATGTCTTCGACCGCAGCTTTTCCCGCGATGATCTCGTTGACGACATAGCCCTCCAGGATCCCTTCCGGTGCCACAGCGATTTGGGCACCGCCCGCCGAAGCCCGCCGGAACATCTGCTCCAGTTTTTCGGCGTTGCTTTCCAGGTCGAACTTCCTGGGAACAAACGAGATCGCGGCCACGGAAATACTCCGCATTTCCTCTCCAAAGGCCATCGCGTCACCAACTGTGAACACAAACAAAACACATGCCGCAAGACACTTGCAATTGGACATCAGCCTCTCTCCATCTCCTCGTCTGACAAGCCTCCTCCAACTCCGCCGAGCATTCTACCGCCACCGCATACGCGCCACCACAACGACAAACAACGCATTTCGTCTTTCGAAACACGGGCTGGCTCAGGTACCCTGACCGAACCTCCATTGGGTTACAAAAAGCAATCATGCTTCCTCAAAGCCCCTCATTTCTCCTGACCGTGGCACTCGGGATCCTGGCCTGCGTTCACCCCGCCCGGGCCAGTTCACCGGCCGACAAGGAGAATCTCCGGTTCTTCGAGAACAAGATTCGCCCACTGCTCGTCAAGCATTGTTACTCGTGCCATTCGAGTCAAAGCAAACCCCTCGAGGGTGGACTCCGTCTCGATTCACGTCCCGGCTGGAAACAGGGCGGAGATTCCGGAGTCGCCATTGTCCCGGGCGCACCCGAGAAAAGTCGTCTCATGCGAGCTGTTGAATACACTGACGAGGACCTGGCCATGCCACCGGAAGGCGTCCTCGACAAGTCAGAAATCCAATTGTTTCGCGAGTGGATTTCCCGTGGAGCCCCCGATCCCCGCACGGACTCCAGCCCCTCGCGTGCCACCAGTCAGCCTATCGACTGGGCAAAAGCCCGCACGCACTGGGCCTTCCAACCGCTCACACGCCCCAACCAACCCCCGGTCCAAAACACGGCTTGGCCCCGGAATCCGATCGACCGGTTCATCCTCGCCCGACTCGAGGCGAAACGCCTGGCTCCTGTCGGCGAGGCCCCACGAAATGCGCTGATTCGTCGAATCACGCTGGACCTCACCGGCCTGCCGCCCACCACGCAAGAACGTGACGCCTTCACCGCCGACGCACGCCCAGACGCGTGGAAACGTCTCGTCGACCGACTGTTGGCCAGCCCGGCCTACGGGGAACGATGGGGACGGCACTGGCTGGACGTTGCCCGCTACGCCGACGACCAATTGCGGACCGAATTTTATTACAGGCCGCTACCCCACGCATGGCGGTATCGCGATTGGGTTGTATCGGCCCTCAACGCCGACCTGCCGTACGACCAGTTCGTCATCAAGCAAATCGCCGGAGATCTACTGCCACACCCAGAACGCAGGGAGGGTGTCATCGCCGTCGGACTTCTTTCACTCGGAATGATGTACCAGGACGACGGTGGAACTCCTGACGGAATCGCTATCGCCCGCGCCGAAACACTCGACGACCGAATTGACACCGTCACACGTGGCCTCCTGGCCCTGACGGTTTCCTGTGCACGGTGCCATGACCACAAGTTCGACCCCATCCCAACAGTCGACTACTACTCGCTGGCTGGCATTTTCAACAACACCGGGTACGTCGACGAACTGGTGTTTGTCGCACCCGACGAAAAGGACGACTACGAGAAGGCGAAATCGAAAATTGCCGAACTCGCCAAACAACTGGCCGAGGCGAAGAAGAGCAACTTGCCCGACCTGGCCACTCGCGTTGCGGCTCAACTGGCAGCAGTTCAACGCGACACGTCATTCCGTTTCCCACGCGTTCACTCGGTCCAGGACACAGGCAACACGGACATGCGAATAGCCCTTCGCGGTGACCTGCGCAAGCCCGGCCCCCTGGCCCCACGACGTTTCCTGCGGGTACTTGCCGCCCAGCCCCGGCCATTGTTCACCACCGGAAGTGGTCGACTCGAATTGGCCCGCTCCATCACCAACCCCACAAACCCGTTGACCGCGAGAGTGATCGTCAACCGGATCTGGCAACATCATTTCGGACGCGGACTTGTCGGAACTGCCAACAATTTCGGACGAATGGGCGACAAGCCGACCCACCCACAACTTCTCGACTGGCTCGCACACCGGTTGATTGATTCCGACTGGTCACTCAAACAAATTCATCGCGACATCCTACTCTCTGCAACTTACCGGCTCTCCTCCGCATCCAGAGATACGCACACCCGAATCGATCCGGACAACCGGTTCGTGTGGCGGATGCCCAGACTCCGGCTCGATATCGAAGCATGGCGTGATTCAATGCTTTCCGTTTCGGGATCGTTGGACAGTCAGATTGGTGGGCCGGCAAGCGACGGTTTACTCACGGCTTCACGAAGGACAATCTACGCGGCCGTCCACCGTGACGTTCAGACGCCCTCCGACAAGTTGCTCAGGCTATTCGACTTCCCCAACCCTCGCAGCAGCAGCGGCGGTCGCACCGCCACCACGATCCCTCAACAACAACTCTTCGCACTCAACAGCCCCTTCGTAATTTCCCGTGCCCGGCAGTTGGCAACTCGCGTTGCCACCGGAACTTCCTCCGTCGACCAACGAGTCACACGGGCGGTCCAACTCCTCCTTGCGAGGCAAGCCAATTCGCAGGAATTGGCCGTGGCCCGTGACTTCCTGGGGGACGCACCCGACAACAGCTACAACGAGAAACTCACGCGGTGGGAACAGTATTGCCAGGCGCTGCTGGGATCCAACGAATTCCTCTTCCGTCCATAACACACACCTCCAGTCGGATCTTTGCCAAGTGACCGCCCCCCCACCTATTTCCAGGCGGCTGATGCTCAGCCAGGGAACCGCCGGGCTCGGGATGATCGGCCTGGCCGAACTCTTTGGCCAGGACTCCTCCACTCCGCTGACCGGAGCCTCTCCGCATTTCGCCCCACGCGCAAAGCGAATCATCCACCTGCTGATGAACGGTGGCCCGTCGCACATCGACACGTTTGACCCCAAGCCTCTTCTGGCCAAGTACGAGGGACAACGGCCCTCGACAGTCGATCTCAAGACACAGCGAAAAACAACCGGGATCCTGCATTCTCCCTACCGGTTTCAACAACACGGCCACAGCGGGCTTTGGATCAGCGAACTGTTTCCACACGTGGCACGACACGCTGACAAGCTCTGCCTCATCAACTCGATGTACACCGACATACCCGAACACATTTCCGGCCTGCTGATGATGAACATCGGCGCCAACCAACCCACTCGCCCAAGCTGGGGCTCATGGCTCAGCTACGGCTTGGGAACCGAGAACCAGGACCTCCCGGCGTTCGTCGTGATCAGCCACAACGGTGACCCGCGTCCCGGCCCGACCGCTTGGAGCAGCAATTTCCTTCCCGGAATCCACTCCGGCACCTTCATCGACACCCACAACTTCAATCCCAAGCGTGTCCTGGCAAACATCGACAACCCCGGACTCAACAGGCCCTCACAACGACGACAGTTTGAACTTTTACAGAGAATGAATCGGCTGGAACTGGCCCGGTCCGGTTCCGATCGGGCACTTGAGGCTCGCATCGAATCACTGGAACTCGCGTTTCGAATGCAGTTTGCCGCCCCCGAGGCCTTCGACATCAGCCGGGAATCCAAGGCCACCCACGACCTGTACGGAATCGGCCCCGAACCCACCAAGGGTGTTGCCGGTGGTCGCAAATACGGCGGCTTTGCGGAAGGCGCCTTGATCGCTCGCCGCCTGTCCGAGCGGGGAGTCCGCGTCGTCCAACTGGCATTCGCTCCCGACATCCCCTGGGACGACCACACCGACATCAACGACCACCGTCCCAAGGCATTCGAATGTGACCGTGCAATAGCCGCCTTGCTCACCGACCTCGAGACTCGCGGGTTGCTGGACGAGACACTCGTACTGTGGGGAGGTGAGTTCGGTCGCACCCCGACCACCGACGTCACGGCCAACAAGCCCGGCCGGGACCACAACCATTTCGGGTTCACCGTCTGGATGGCCGGCGGAGGTGTCAAGCCGGGCTACCGCTACGGAGCCACTGACGAATTTGGAATGCGGGCGGTGGAAAACCGCGCTCACGTTCGTGATTTGCACGCCACCATCCTCCACCTGATGGGCCTGGACCACGAACAGTTGACCTTCCGGCACTCCGGGCGAGATTTCCGGCTCACCGACGTGGGTGGACGTGTGATCCACGACATCATCGCGTGACGGTGCGGCACGCTCCCACCACGTGCTCGTGCTAGCCGCCCGACGGCTGTCCGCTTTGCTTGCTCTTTCCGGCTTCCGGCTCACCGATGCAGTACAGTTTGCGGGCACCTCGTAGAAACAAATCCCGGCCGACGATCGCGGCCGACGCACTGAAACTGTCATTCAAAACGTTGCGAGCCAGGAACTTCGGATTGGCATCACCACTGATAACCAATGTCGCGCCACGGCGGTCGGTGATATAGATCCTGTTGGCAGCAGCGACAGGTGACGCATAGATGTCGACCACACCGCCAAGCCTGAACGGCCCGGTCGTTTCGTCACCACTCCGCGAATCAAGCCGCGTCAAGATCCCCTGGTAGTGCCGCAAAAAATACAACCCGCCCTTGTACAGCAGGGGAGAGGGCACATACGGAGTTCTTTGCCGGGTCTTCCAGGCCACGTGTTCGCTGCCACTCAAATCTCCGGAAGCACCGGCCAACCTGATCCCCATCATGATCCGCGTGTCGTAACTACTGCCGGCAAACACCATCCCGTCTGCATACACCGGAGTGGCCACGATATTGTTCGACAAACCAGAACACTTCCACAACACGTTGCCAGTTTCCAGGTCATAACCGCGCAGGAATTTCGTCCCGGAAATCACCACGACCGTACGCCCCTCATACTCAACCACGATCGGCGAGGACCACGAGGTGACTTCGTCCCGTTGGACCTCCCATTTTTTCTTCCCTGTCGCTGCGTCAAAGGCCACGGCTTTGGATTGCCCCTGGTGATCCCAGTTGACGACAAGGGTCCGCCCGTGCAGCACCGGCGACGCACCTTCACCGTGATTGTGTTTCGTCGCCATCTTCCCCAGCCGCTTTTTCCAAACGACCGCACCCTCGAGATCCAGGCAATAGAGTCCGCGGGACCCCAGGAACGCAAACACCCGTTTTCCATCGGTCACCGGAGAGTGAGACGCCAGGCTGCCGGTGTGGTGGCCTCCTTCGTGCGGCAGTTCTTCGACGAGCGTTCTTTGCCACAACATTCGCCCGGTTGAGCGGCTGTACGCGATTCCAAGAAATCGGTGAGCCTGGGTTACCGGCAGGTTGTCGTGGGCACCCGGATCGGGATCCGGCTTCGGCTCAACCTTGCCTCCTTGTGGCACGGTTGCCGTCACGAACACCATCTCACCCCAGACGATGGGGGAGGAGTGCCCAGCTCCGGGCAGGCGGGCTGTCCACCGCACGTTTTTGGTCTCGTTCCACTCCGTCGGTGGGTTTCCAAGCGGTGCGACACCTGTTGCCAGTGGGCCACGCCATTGCCCCCATTGCCGCAGCCCCTCCGGTTCCGCGGCCGACAGAACTGCCGACATCACCAGCCCCAGGGCCAGCGTGCGCAACCGCGGCAAACCGTCCCAGAACTCCATCCGGCCCATTCCTGGCTCCCCATTCTCTTGCGATGCCGCTGTCACACCACTTTCCACGACCGCCGAGTCGCCTCACGCGTCGGCACACCACCCCTTTTGTGGCTTGGGAAACACCCGTGTCTCACGTCCCGCCTTCATCTTCACCACGGCCGTCTCTGCAGCTCTCACAGAAGCGGCGTCGCGGTGCCATTCCACCCCCAGGCCCAGCGTTGTACTGGCGCCTCCGGCCAACTTCAACACCCGCCCCTGGGCGCCTTCGTAGGTCCGCGGATTGGGGAAATTCGTTCCCGGTTCAATTCCCGTCACGTAACCGTCAACGACCGCCGTCGTGTTCTTCCACTGGCTAAAACAGGGTAGCTTTTGAGCATCGTAAAGCAGGCTCACCCCCGCACTCGAGTGAGCGTTTTTGAGCAACACCCGCGTCTGCCCATCCCCCGCGGTATGCATCCGGTGAAAATACACCTGTTCCTCGTATCCCGCCTCTTCCCCCCTGTAATCGGTGTACGACGCCACATCGCTGGCCGCATGATCATTCCGTGGCACGACCTCTGCCGATGGCGCCACCAGCTGCGACCCCGCATCCAACAATGGGACACCAACGTTGAAATGATAGAGCATCTGAATTTCGGCTGGCGACGCCGAAAGATTCTCCACGTCGTCCTGAATTTGAAAACCGGACTCGCCAAATCGAGTCACCAGTGTTGCCACCATCCGAACTTTCAGAAAATGGAACCGTATTTCGTCAACGACTCCTGACACCCGTATTTCGCCACGTCGGCGATCCACTGTCACGGTCACTTCATCTGCCGGTTGATTGGCAATTTTCCCGTGCAAGGGGTACATCAATCGCCCCTGGTCGTCGAACTCCGGTGCTCCGTTGCTCTCCAACCCGCACCTCACCAGCAATTCATCGAAACCGTCAAGCCAACCAAGTCCACTGGGCTCACCCAGATCAACGTCTCGAGGATGCACCGGCCCCTGTATCGGTGCCTGCCACCCAAGCCGCTCCTTGCCCGCAACA
>PBOU01000179.1 GCA_002724415.1 Planctomycetaceae bacterium | reverse complement strand
GACGCTTGCGGTCAAAGTAGTTCTCCATGGTGGCGTGATCGACAACCAGTTTCTTGTTGAGCCACACGGAGGTGCGTCCGCCGACCTGGCGGATCCGGAAACTGTTCCATTTCCCCAGTTTCTTGTCAGCCAGAACCAATGGATCCTTCCCCTTGGCTCCCTTGCTGTTGTTCCAAAGCCCACCGGACCCTTTGTCCGCACCGATTCCGAACTTGCTGGGATCGGTGAAATCCCAGATCTGCACCTGCGGAGCACCCTTCAGATAGATCCCGCTGTCGGCCTTCGGCACCGTCTTGTAGTCGATCAGCAATTCATAATCACTGAACTCTCTTTCGGTGGTCAGGTACAAGCCATGCCCATCGTTGACAATCACGTCGCCCTTGATGGTCCAGTGCTTGGCAATATCTTCGCGGCTCTTGGCCTTATAGGCCTTTTGCTCCGCGGCACTCATCTTTCGCAGGTCTTCCGGATTCTTGGTGCTCCAGCCATACCAGTTGGAGAGATCTTTTCCGTTGAACAGAGAAGTGAATCCCTTGGGCGCCTTGATTTCCGCCGGCAGGTTCTTCGTGGGAACCAGCAGAAGTGACAGGGCTAGCAGGGCCAGGAATGATCGAGAGTTCATGGCTATTGTCTCCTTGGAAACTGTTTGTTTGGCACGGTTCAAGAGGGTCGCACGCCGTCTCCGGGGTCGACCCTGTCCTTCAGCACAGCGACCGACAACACGATCGGTTCTCGCCTGAAGCCACTGGAACGTCTGACGTTGTTTTTTTGATCCGAAGAAGTCTGTCTACAGTAACTTGAGGGGCAGGACGTGCATACCGGGTCCCTCGGGACATCTTCCGGAACGTCGCGAACACATGATGCCAACAGGTGACCGGCCGAAACAAGTGAACGGCGGTATTGATTGCCGGCATCCGGGCCCGGATGTCCCGGTTGAAGGTCATTTGTCGCCCCCCTCGAGACACTCCCGGACGTCGTAGAGATGCCTGTTTCGACGGACCGGGTTATCCTGTCGGCTGGCAACACCGACAATCCGGCGGGCATGCCCCACCGCCTCAACCCGGGATGGAGACACTCGATGACACCAACACTCTTTCTGCTGGCCGGCCTGGGAATCGGACTCGAACGCCCTGACGTGGAATTCCAGGTCTTCCAGTTTCCGGCCAACCAGATCCCCCGAATTGACGGTGACACCAGTGACTGGTCGATCGTCCCCAACTCCTACTCGATTGGCTCCAAACAACTCCGCGAGACGGTCACGGGAATCGGCGACAAGCACGACGCGAAGAACCTGGATGTGACGGTCAAGGTCGGCTGGGTCAAGGGGCTCAACCAACTCTACTTCCTGTACGAAGCCCACGACAACTACTGGGATTTCGCACAACCGGGACTGCACAACGACATTTTTGAACTCGTCGTCGACGGTGATCTCTCGGGGGGACCGTTCATCCGTCAGATGCATCCCAACAAGGAACTGCAAACGCGGTTGGACACGCATTTCCTGTTCCACGGCGTCCACGCGCAAAACTACCACATCTTCACCCCGGCCGTGGACAAGGACTGGACCATGGTCTGGGGCTGCCAACCCTGGATCAAGGACTTGCCCTACGCCAACGCCGCCACCAAGTACAACTTCAAACACGGTGAGGCAGGAAAACTGGTTCTCGAGTTCTTCGTGACCCCCTTCGACTACGCCCCACCAGAGCCCACACGCGCCATTGCTTCGAAGTTGACCGAGAACAAGGTCATCGGAATGTCCTGGGCCATACTCGATTACGACGATGAGAAGGCCAAGAGATACGCCGGCTTTTGGAACCTCTCGCACAAGACCACGATGTATGGAAACGCCTCGGACCTTGTCGCGTTTCGCTTGATGCCTATCGAGAAACATCTCCGCAAGCCGGTCGAGGCCGACTGGTCATTCCACGTGATCAGCCGCAAGGATCGCGTCGTCTCGTTCCGGGACCGCTCTTACGGAGAAATCACATCGTGGAAATGGGACTTCGGCGACGGAACCAGTTCGACCGCCCAGCATCCAACTCACCACTACAAAAAGCCCGGCGAGTTTATCGTGACACTCTCGGTCAAGGGCCCCAAGGGAACTGCACGACGGGCCAAGGTCTGGGACGTCACGCTTCCGTAGAGCTCAACGAGCCGACACGGCCGGCCTGGGATCCGGCGACCAGATCACAGCCGAGGTGATCCCGAGTGTCCGTCCCGGCCCTCCCACGCCCTTCTTGCCCCATTGTGCGCCGTAGTGATACAGGAACAGCGTGAGGATCCGTCCATCGGCCANNTCCAGTGAACACGGGCTGTGCATNGTCTGGTGCATGGCCCACCGGAACAGGATGAACCGNTTGTCCCAATCCCATGTCCGNCCATTGTCGCGACTCACCACCGCCTCGATCCCGTGGTAGATCTGTCCGTCCAGTTCTCCCATCCGGGCGGCGTACGTCAGCAGCAAACGACCGTCCTTCAGCCGGACGAGATCACTGTGGACTTTGCCATACTTGAAATGGACCTGCCGGTGTGTCCACGTCTTGCCGTCGTCAGTCGAGCGTGCCGTCGTCAGCCGACGCCAGTGATCACTGTATGACGGGAAGTTGGCCGGCTGTGCGGTTCGGAGTGCCACCACCAGTGCTCCGTCGGCGGCTCGCACGATCGCGCCCTCAGATGTTTCCCATTCCGGGGGAAACCAGAACCCCTCGTTCCAGGTTCGCCCACCGTCGCGACTGCGACGAACCAGTGACTGTGCACGCCAGCCGGTTGGGCCATGCGGAGCGACTTCGGCCGTGAAGACCGCCGTCACCACGTCCTTTTCAACCAGCACGCTGCCTTTGTGGTAAGTGATTTTTCCGTCACCGAGTCGGGGGAAAGTTTTCTTACCGGTAAAGGAACGTCCACCGTCGCTGCTGAACGCCAGGAATCCATCGTCATCCATCGGCAGCAGCATCAGTTTCTGACCTCCCAGCGAAACCGGCTGTGGCCGTTCAAGACCGTCGTGAAACAGCCGAGGCTGCCCCCAGGTTCTCCCCTCGTCCTTCGAATACGAGATGAAGCAGGATCGCTTCTCGGTGGTTGTTCCGCCGACCCATCCGGTGCCGACCATCGCAATCGTCCCGTCCCCCAGACGACACATCGCGGCGAATTTCATCGAGTGCACCAGGAACGTGTAGCTCACCCCTTCCTGGTACCGGAGGCCGCCGGGATGCTCCTGGCGAATCCCGATCGGCATGTGCGGAGTGATCACGCGGTTCGGATCAAATTCGGCGCCCGCATTTCGAGCCGCCAGCGTTTTCAGTCGCTCAAGCGGAATCGTGTCCCGGGGTGTTGGCACCGTGGCCGACTGCGACGCATCACGAGCAGTCGGCAGCCCGGCCTCCTGGGCTACGACGGGCACACCACCCAGGACAAGGATTGACACGGTCGCGACGACATTCTTCATGGTCTCGATTTCCTCTCCGCTACAGGCAGAGCCCTGACAACTCCGACAAAACTAATCGCGACGCTCCGTCGAATCCGGAACTCCGGTCGACACCCCGGTGATGTCGTATTCGGTCAACAATTCAACGCGGGTGACTGTCGGTCGCTTCTCGGAAGCAAACTTCGTGGCCATCACCGACACCAGGTTGTGTCCCAGCAACGGCAATCGCCCGGTCAATTCAAAGCAAATGGCATTTCCATCAATTCTGGCGTCGGTCATCGGCAAACGATGACTATTCAGAGACACCTTCAGTTGATCCTCCTTCTGCATCCCCTGCACCACCACTCGCAAGATTGCAGATTTCAGGATGTTTTCCGCGAGGCACTCCGACAGGTCCTCTCCAACATAGATCCCGGTCGAATAGGCCTTGCCCACCTCCCGCAACTGGACCCCACTGCCTGGAAACCAACCGTTGGACAGAAAATGCTTTGGTCGTCCACGGAGCGTGACCGGACTCTTCAGGTCGCGCAACAACGCGTAGTCCTCGTCGCGGAATGGGTAGTAATTCCGCTGGTCGGCACGCGCCGCGAAGAAATTGAACAGGTACGTGTCCCGTTGTCCCATCGCGTAGAAGTTGGACATCGCGGCCCGATACATCGCCGGAGTGGCCTTGTACGAATCCGGACCGGCAACCACTCGACAACTGCTGGCGGTCCGCTTGGCGAGTCCAACAAACTCTCCCAATGGCATGTTGAACTGGAAGTAACGATCCGGTGACGAGGGCACCACGTAATCCACAAGATTGTCGGTCATCCACGTCCCAATGTCGAACCCGTAAAACTGGCACAATTTCAGAGTGTGGGGCACCCGGGTGATCAGGAACCGTCGGCGACCGTCCTGTCTGCTCCGTTGATCCAGTAATGCCCTCGCCTCCCGAACCATCTCGGTGATCAATCCGGACTTGCCTCGGCCGGTCCCCTTGGGAAACACGATCGGTTGCCGCGTGAAATCCATCTCGAACCCATCCGTCGCGTAGCCGGTGATCAACTCGCGAACCTGGCCCATCCGGTACTCACGCACCTTCTTGTGAGTGAAGTCCAGTGCTCCCCCGTCGATGGTCAGATCTCGATTGTTCAACCAGAACTCACCCGTCAGGGGGTGTTCCAGCGGAGGCACCTTGCTCAGAAAATGCGTGTCATTCATTCGCAACGACGGCACGAATTCCAATCCCTGCTGGCCGGCACGCCGCATCACCGTGCCCAACACGTCGATCTTGCGGTCACGCAGCATCGTTCCGATCTCGTGGAGACGATTGAAGTAGGTGAACCGCGGATTGCGACGTGTGTTTTCGACCTCTCGCCATCCCAACGCCGAAGCCACTTTGGTGGGATAGTAGGCCTGGTCGGATCCCATGTTCGCGCAGAACACCAGGGTCGTGATGCCGGTCCCGACCAGGACATCCACGGGATAGTCGAGTTGTCGCTTGTGGAACGGCCCCTTGAGCAGGAAGACCACGCGATCGCCATCGTCGTTATAAAAGAAACGAGAAGCCCGCTCGCCCACCACGGGAGGAGCCGACCACACCACGCCGGATGCCACGCAGGCCACCACGGCCAGGTACGTCGCCACACAACGCACTCTCATCGTTTTTCGGAAGCCTGCTGTCCTTGAATGGTTCATTGTCTTTCGTCCTGGGCTCGCGGCATCACGTTCACACGAGTCTACATCTCCACGGATTGGCCCCACGGCCAACGGATCACTCATGTGAAACCTCTCAAGAGGTTACACTGACGGCCAGTCGGACACCTTCCCACCTTCCACCAGAAACCGATTCAATGCACACACCCCACACATCCATGCAACGATTGAGCCGGCGGGCATTTCTGAAAAACGGAGTGCTGGTACTGTCCAGCTCCGCCGTCATTCCGGGAACAGCCGTCGGTGGTGACAAAACTCCGGCACTGCAAATCGGCCTCGTCACCGACCTCCATTACGCCGACAAGCCACCGGCCGGAACACGCCATTACCGCGAAACACCCGCCAAACTGGCCGAGGCCGCCGCCGAACTCAGCAAGCACAAGCCCGCTTTTCTCGTGGAACTGGGTGACTTCATCGACGCGGCTGATTCGGTGAAGACCGAACTGGGTTACCTGAAGAAGATCAACCGGGACTTTTCGGCGATCTGCAAGAATCGACATCACGTACTCGGCAACCACTGCGTCTACACGCTGACCAAAAAGGAATTCCTTGAAACCGTCGGACAAAAGAAATCGTACTACTCGTTTGACTCCGGAAACTTCCACTTCATCGTGCTGGATTCATGCTTTCGAACCGACGGACAACCTTATGGGCGAAAGAACTTTGAATGGACCGACCCCAACATTCCAAAGGCCGAACTCGATTGGTTGCGGGCCGACCTGAAGTCCACGTCGAAGAAGACTGTCGTCTTCGCACACCAGAGACTGGATGTCAGCAGTGTCTATGGGGTCAAGAATGCCCCGGCGGTACGAAAAATCCTGGAAGACTCCAAACAGGTTCTGGCTGTCTTTCAGGGACACAGCCACGAGAACGACCACAAGGAAATCGGTGGCATCCACTACTGCACCCTGGTCGCGATGATCGAAGGTTCAGGTGTGAGCCATAACGGCTATTCGGTGTTGAAATTGTCGGACGACGGATCAATTCGTCTCGATGGCTTCCGCAACCAGGGTGATTACCAGTGGCCGTCCTCATCGTGAACTTTTCACCTGGTCCCGGGGCAAACCGGGGGCAGGTGGAAGACGGTTGTCTCGCACGGGTAAGATGACCGGTCGGCCGATCTCCGAGAACCCGGCCCTGCTACAAGCAAGCTCCTCCAGCCGCCCCATCACCCGAGGACGCCACCATGGAATCCCGGCACCAGGCCACCTTCAATCGCCGATCATTTCTCAGACGAGGCGCCGTTGCTGGCGGTGGATTTCTGGGCCTGCTCTCCGACGCAGGGCTGGATTCGATGGCCGCCGATGTTTCACCCACGGTGTCTCCTCTCACAGTGAATCGGCGGTCCTGGCCCATGTCGTGCGACACCATGGTCGCATTGCCCGACGCAACCACCACCGGCACCACGGTCCTGGGCAAGAACAGTGATCGACCGGTGTTCGATTGCCAGCCGCTGATCCGCCACGCCGCGCAAGAACACGACTCCGGCAGCTCTCTTCAACTCGAATACCGGACAATCCCCCAGGTTCCCCGAACCTACGCCACCATCGGCTCGAGTCCCTACTGGTGCTGGGGCTACGAGGAGGGCATCAACGAATTCGGAGTGGCGATTGGAAACGAGGCCATTTTCACCAAGACGTTCTCCGATGCGGTCGCCGCCAGCAAGTCCGGCAAACCACCCGAGTTGGGACTCCTGGGAATGGACCTGCTGCGACTCGGTCTTGAACGTGGCCGAACCGCTCGCAAGGCCCTGGACGTGATCACAAGCCTGGTCGAACGTTACGGACAATGGGGCTCGGGTGTACCGGGCATGAGTCACGAAACGGGCGGTTATGACAACTCCTACATCATCGCCGACGGCACAGAAGCCTGGATCCTGGAAACCGTGGGCACCCGCTGGGTCGCCCGTCGGGTCACACGAGGAGTGGCAACCATTTCCAACCAGCCATCCATCCGTACCCGGTGGGACCTGGCCAGTCACGACCTGGTTGACTACGCCATCGACCGGGGCTGGTGGCCGAAAGCACGAAGAAGCGAGTTTGATTTCGCCCGAGCCTACATCGACCTGAAGACGCCACTGCAACTCTCACAACTCCGCGTCCAACGGTCCCATCAACTCCTCTGCCAGAAGGAAGACGGCGACATCTCACCAGGGTGGGTCATGCGTGTCCTGCGCGACCACTACGAGGGAACTTTTCTGGGTGGCCCGAATTTCAATGCCGCCCTGCCCGATTTTCTGACACTGTGCATGCACAGNTCCCCGGCCGGTTTCACCTGGGGCAANACGGCCAGTTCNGCGGTCTTCATTCTTCCCGAGGCGGATGATCNCCTCGCCCAGATGTGGTGGACACCNGTCACACCGTGNACCGGACTCTACATNCCGGTTTTTGCTGCCACGGGTCATCTCCCCGANGTCCTGNCTCGCGCCGGAAGCCAGGGAAANACCGTCACCGCACCCANCCACGCNAAACCCGATGAGTTCTCNAAAACATCCTACTGGTGGNTGTTCCGCGAACTGCTCGACCGAATCAAGGGAGATGAAACCGGAAGCCGATTTCAGCAACGACAACCCGTGGCCCGCANGACCTTNGACCGGCTGGAACGACAGTGGCTGGAGCAGNCCGCNACACTTGAAAAACACGTGATCGGCGAAATGAAATCCGGAAAACAGAAATCGGNTGCCAANCGGCTCGACGAGTTCACCGGATCNTGTGTCCAGAAAGCGTTGGAGACCGTCGCGGCNTTAAAGNCTTCGATGAAATCCTGATTGAGTCTCGCCTCGATCACNCCANGNNCCGGAACGCTTGNCNCATCTCACCTGNTCCCGNCNGACTTNTTGGNGGAACGTTTTGGNGTTTTCNNGGTCATCGGCGTNTTGATCTGGCCNGCTTGTTCGTAGAGCGGCANGTGCCGGTAATACACCTCCAGTGTCATCGTGCACAGNCAGGTCATGTACAGNCGTCCACCACCTGCACCATGACTGTCTGCCACATTCCAACTGCCAGCCGCGTGGCCTTTCTTGAGTTGCGANTCCACCAGTTGCTTTCGCATCACCGAGTTCCACTTCNTCCACTCGGCGCCTCCCCAGTGATGCAAGACCTGGGTTGCGTAGTAGTTGTAGTACATATCGTTGCGACTGGGGCCGACCGCGCTGAGACTCTTCACTCCGGCCCCCAGCGCGGGATTCTCCCGGCGCCACCCCATGTACATCCGTGACAACAAACCAACAGCGGTGGTCGAGTTCTTTCGCTGGGGCGAGGTGTACCCGTACGCGGCTCCTTCCGCGACCTGGACGGAGTCGAGAAAATAGGACGCCCGGCGAACCGTTTCCGGAAGAATCTTCAGTCCAGCCAGTTCGCCACTCTTCAAGGCCATGACTTGCCAACCCAGAACCGAAGTGTCTCCGCCCTTTCGAGGCTGATACTGCCACCCACCCGTCTGGGGATTCTGGGCATACATGATGAAATTCAAGGCGAGTTGTGACGCATCCCTCAATCGTTTCAGGCTGGCCGTGGCCACCTTGCGGTCCACTCGCTCGGCCTCCGTTGTTTTTTGTCTTCTTGACCGGGGGCGTTGTTTGAGAACTATTGTGCTCATCACAGCGGCCTCACACAGGGCCATCGTCGCCAGGCCCTGGATATACATGCCGGTGTTCCCTTCGCCGACACCTCGCAAATCCAGTCCATAGGGGGTCGGCTTGGCATTGGACAAAATGTAATCAAACCCCTTGTACACCTTGCGACGATAGTTGCCGACAAAGTGAGTTTCACCAGCCCCCAACATCGCCAGCAGGGCCATGGCTGTCGCCCCCATGTGAGATCTTTTCAGGCTTCCGGGCTGCAAGCACTCGCCCTGGCAATCGACATGCACATGATCGTAACTCCAACTGCCATCCTCTTTCTGATGCCGTGACAGCCAATCAAGCCCTCCGCGGACTGCTGCCTCACTGGCAGCGTTCCCGCCAAAACGAGCCACCAGGGCACTCTTCCCCGCCTGGCTGCGTCCCCCCAACTCTCCAGTGATCTTGGCCACCGGATTCCCGGCCCCCTCTGTCTTTTCAGGAATCGCCGAGGCAATCTCCAGGTCGTTGACATCGATTTCTATCACTTCGTCGTTGTCGGTGATCAGGTCCTGGATGACCTCGGAACTGGCGTCCTGTTCGATTTTCTCCGGCTGTACCAGTTCCACTTCTTCAAACTCGGCGCTGTCCTGGTCAATCGTGGGCAACACCGAGAGGATCTCGACCCGGTCTTCCATCTCGAGCGGAATGATGATGGACAACAGGACCAGGATTGCAGCGGCGTGAACCGCCGTGCTGAAGCCAACGACACCAAACAACTGCCGGCGGTTGTCACTGCCAACCGGTTCCAGGTCATCCTCCAGATCCAATTCCGTCTCCGCCCCCTCCCTGAGCGATTCGTCACCTGCCGTGACCGGACTCTCTTTTGAATCGGGAACGGAACCGGGGTCTGTATCGACCTCCGGCAAGTCGGAAACACGTTCGCCGGCCAGCAGATCGCGGAAGCCATCTTGCTCCGCCTCGTGAACGTCAGACAACGGGACTTCAAACAACTCGGAGCCATCCGAGACGATGGTCCGGTTTTTTTCACCAGGAACATAGAACCCGTCCCGGCGTGCTTCGTCCAGGTCCGTCGCGGGGATCCGGTAGAATTCTTGCCCATTCGATACGGTGATGATTGGTGCGGTCACGCTGGCTCCTCATCGCCCGCAGCGACCCTGGTTCGGCGAGATTTCCAGCCTCCGGCAGTGTCAGCGGAAGCAACAGGTTCTGGTGTCACGCTTGGCTCGTCAGCCACGGGGGCCGCTCCATCATCCGGCTCCGTGACAACCGACCGATCCACGATCGCGTCATTGTCACTGGCCAACAACAGGTCCGCCCCCGACTGGATTCGAATCGTCCAATTCTCGATCTCACCAGGTTCCAGGCCGGCCGCCCGGTGGATTTCGAGTTCGGCTCTCTTGTCAACAGATGGCACACACGCGGCCACTGACAAACGTCCGTTGGACTCGTACTGGAACGAAACTTCCACGGGAGTTCTCGCGGGAAGGCCCGCAGGCAAACCACTGACAACACAGCGGCCTATCTTGGTGGAGTCGTTTCCGCTGTCGTCCCCTCCCTCGATCACTTTGACCTCGACACTGGTCTGGTCATCCTTGAGCGTCTTGAAATCCCGAACCGATTTCGCCGGCAGCAGCGTGTTCCGGCTGATCATCAACTGCCGCCGTTTCCGCCCGGTCGACCGTTCGACTCCCAGAACCCCCAGGTGGTGCGAATTCACATTCTTGACCGACATATCCTGCACGACGGCTGCATCGGATCCCAGCAACAACCCTGCATAGATAGCCGCCCCCTGGGAAATGGATTCATCCGGTGACAGGCAACGATCCACCGGCATTCCAGACTCTGCTTCCAGCATCTGTTGCACAGCTGGCATTCGGCTCGAGCCCCCAACAAGCAGCAGGCGATCCACATCGCTCCAGGAGCTCTTGCCCTCCCCCAACACACGACGGGTGGTCAGCAATGTGCGGTCAAGCAGATCACCGGTCATTTCCTCGAACTGCGTCCTCGACAGGTCCACCTGGACACGCTGCCCCTCGTGGGCAAAACGCAGCCGGACATCCTCACGAGCCGAAAGCGACCGTTTGCCATCCTCCGCTTCCCGCATCAGCGTCTGCAGGGCGATGGCGTCTTCCCGTGGGTCACCACCGTGTTCGTTCACAAATTGTTCGGCGACCAGATCAGCAATACGTCGATCCCAATCGACACCTCCCAGCATCACGTCGCCGCCGGTCGCGATCGCCGTGTAGGCTTGGCCATCGATTTCCAACAGGGTGACATCGAACGTGCCACCGCCGAGATCGTAGACCAGGATCGTCTCGCGGCGGCTGCTACGGCCCTGTTCGTCGATGAACTGTTTCTGAACTCCGTAGGCGATTGCCGCGGCAGTTGGTTCGTTGATGATATCCAGGACATCCAGGCCTGCCATCTGGCCGGCGTCCTGGGTCCGCCGCCGCCGGGGCTCATTGAAGTATGCCGGCACGGTGACGACGGCCTTGGTGAAATCCCCCAGTTTCAGGGCAGCGTCCTCCTTCAGCTTTTTCAGGATCAACGCCTGGATGACCTCCGGCGGCAATTGTTCCCCACCGATCGCGCGATGAAAATGTTGATTCCCCATGTCCCGCTTCGCGAAACTCGCCACCACGTCAGGTTCGAACTCCGCTGCCTTGGCAGCCTCGGCCCCCACGACCACCTGTCCGTCGTCGAACAACACGACGCTGGGAGTGGTCGTGTCTCCTTCACGGCTCGGGATTGTCCACGGACGCCCCTCACCATCCAGGTGCGCGACGACGGAAAACGTCGTGCCCAGGTCGATACCAACGGCCGGTGTCTGAGACGAACTGGTCACGGTGTGCGTTTCAACCTGATGTGTCGTAGGGAGGTGACTTCCGCGTAAAGCCCCGTTTTGCCTCGAATTGGCGACAGGCCAAGACAACAACCGGGCAGGGATTCATCGTCTCTCACGCTGCCAGTTTGGCTGAATGGTCGTCCGGTCATCTGGCGTCACGGTCAGTTCGCGTTTGATGGTCCTGTAACCTGTCCGCTGCATGACGATCCGATGTCGAAAACGGGGCTGCCTGGTCAACACAACTTCGAACTCCCGCTCCGGTTCCAACGGCACGTTTTCCCCATCAATCTCCAGTACCGCACCTTGCCGCTGAGTTGGGTCCCAACGCACGACCAGCATGCCCGCGGCCCCGGCTCCTTGACCGTCCCCCCGTAACAACACAACCACCAGCAACAGGATCAGGACGACGGAGGTGGCAAT
>PBOU01000017.1 GCA_002724415.1 Planctomycetaceae bacterium | reverse complement strand
GTCCGGCCCACCCGGGCACGCCCCTGGCCATCAACCACCTGACCCGTCAGGGTTCCCCGCACACCCAACACCACGTCCGACATTGCNGACNTNTTNGCATGCCTNGGCGCGGCCGCTGACAANCCCTGTGGCAACAGCATTCCCAAACATGACAGCCCCAAGACAATCCGNGNNATCNACATNTCATTCACCNCNGNGTGGGTTAGTTGGNTCAAATTGAAACAAACGCGTGTAACACCTTGTTCGGTTACGCGTCTTTCCAATTCAAGCANAACNCCACTNTGTTCGTTTANNGNCCCCANNTAACCCANNTTAACANTCNGGGTTAAAACACGGGGAAAAACACAGCGNGAGGTGACACTGTCGCCCTGGATTGATAGCAAATCCAGTTATGCACCGCTGGTCAATTCGGGAATCGGTGTACCCTTTGACAGCACCGGAACNGGCCGTCCACCGAAGTCGGTCAGTGCGGTGTGTTTCGTATCGATCCCGAGATGATCATAGATNGTTGCCAGGAAATCATAGGGGCTCACCCGCCGCCTGACCGGATCTTCACCCCTNGGATCGGTCGCNCCGATCACCTGTCCGGTCTCCATTCCTCCACCGGCAAAGACCATGGAGTTGGCCCGGGGCCAGTGATCTCGTCCAGGCTGTCGAGTGCCCTTGGGCCGACTGGCCTTGCCGGGACCACTGGACGGTTGATTTGAGATCCGCGGTGTTCGGCCAAATTCACCGGTGATGATCACCAGCACTCTNTTGTCGAGTCCCCGGTTGTAGACGTCCTCGATCAGGGCACTGATTGCCTGGTCAAAGAAGGGAGCTCTCCAGGCAAGCGCTTCAAACACGTGGTGGTTGACGGCATGATCGTCCCAGTTGCTGACACGGCCGCACAATGGACCATCGAATTCGGTGGCCACAATATCCACGCCGGCTTCAACCAGCCGCCGGGCCAACAGGCACTGTTGCCCCCACTGGTTGCGGCCGTACCGATCTCGNAACGCNTCGGGTTCGCTATCNAGGTTGAATGCTTTTTGGGCATCGGCACTCGTCAAAAGCGACAAGGCCTGGGCTTCAAAGTCGTCAACCGCCTGCATCAACCCGGTCTGGTCAATATCCCGCCGCAGCCTGTCGAAGGACGACCTGAGGTTGGTCCGACGCTGCAACCGGACAAGGGCGTCCTGTTTGACTCCAATATTNGGNATGGCAAACGTCGGCTTGCTGGGATCACCCGTGACACGAAACGCTTCGTACGACGGACCGAGATAGGCGGGCCCGGCAATTTGAAACGCGTCGTAACGGTCAACGGGATTCAACGCGACGTAGTTTGGCAGTGCTCCGGGTGAATCAGACCGCAGGAAATTGGCCACGGTCATCCAGTCGGGATAAATCGGCTTGGGCTTATCACCTCGATCGGGATCACCCGACAGCACCCTCAACGANCCCGAGGGGTGGCCACCCGCATCGTGGGCAATCGAACGAAGGATGTTGTACTTGTCGGAAATTGCGGCCATCTTCGGCATCAGTTCAGTCAACTGTGTGCCGGGAACATTCGTCGAAATTGGTTGATAGGGACTCCGGTAGGCATCGGTGGCCCCCGGCTTGGGATCCCACGTGTCCAGNTGGCTGCAACCACCCCGCAACCAGACCAGGATCACCGCTGTCTGCTCGTCATCCGACTCGGGTGCCGTNTCGGCCCGGGCCTGGAACAGGCCGGGAAGCGTCAGCCCACTGAAACCCACCAGGCCGGTTCTCAGCAACTCACGTCGACCGACACCGGGACCATGGCACTGCTGGGAATTCATCGTCGCCTCCTGTTGACCTGGTTACGCACCACCAGCGGCGCGCTCACATCAAGATCCACCAATCCATCATATCGGCCACCCGCGGCCATCAACAGGCGAGATTCANTCAGNCTTCCAGGAATCCGTTCGGAATGGAGACGCTGGCAAGCCATTCTTGTTGGAGAGATTTGGCTCGGCCTCCTGGTGCCANCCGAACCGGACTGCCNTGGGGTTTTTCACCCCGGGAGCACGAACCACTACCGTGTTTCCAACAATCTTGGCAGACGCTTCCACAAACTTGCGATCCTTTNCAGCGATCGTGAAGTGNGTCAGCGGCTTGTCGTCACGGGAAACCAGCCCGTCGCCAACGTGGCTGAACGAGATGACGATGGATTTGTCCTTGGCGGTCATGCCCTTGTAGAGGGGGCCNGAGTAGATGAGGTTTTTTCTGCCATAATCCNTGGCCAGAGCCCACAACCCCAACCGCTTGCCAACGTCCTGTTTGTTCTTCGGATGGATATCAGTCCGGTTGCCAATATCAACCGTGACAGCCATGCCCGTATGAGGCACCGAGAGCGTCTTGAGCTGCGCTTCCCAGATTCCAGCCAGTTGCTCGGGCGNGCGGTTGCCATATCGATACGGGGCCAACTGAACGTAGTAGAAGGGAAGCTGCGGCTTCTGCCACGTGGCCCGCCATCCTGCAATCAGGGCCTTCATCTTCTCGTAATACAGCATCCCCTCGCCATTGTTCGATTCACCCTGGTACCAGATCGCTCCGCGGATTCCATAGGGAATCACCGGGGCCACCATGCCGTTGTAAAGGGCCAGGGGTGTCTGGTGATCGATTGTGCCATTGCCCCGACGACTGGGAAACTGGTCGAGTGTCCCGGCGATATTGGCCAGTTTNGGAACAGCGCGAAAACCCGCCGGAGGGGTCCATGGCTCGATCCTGGTNCCGCCCCAATTGCATCCCAGCAACCCAATCGGAACATCCAGCTCCTTNTGCAAGAATCGGCCGAAGTAGTAGCCGACCGCAGTAAACTCGGCCACGGTGTCAGGACCACACACTTTCCACCCATCACTGGGAATATCGGCCTGTGGGTTATCAGCCGGTCGGTGTGGGAACTTGATATGGCGGATCGCTGGATGCTTCGCGTTGGCAATTTCTTCCTCGGCGTTTTTGGACTGTCGAACTCGCCACTCCATGTTCGATTGTCCTGAGCANAACCAGACCTCGCCGACCAGCACGTTTTTGATGGTNGCCTCACTGGTCCCCTTCACGCTGATCTCGTGCGGCCCACCAGCCTTCATCGATGGCAGGTAAGCCGTCCAGCGGCCATCAGCACCGGCCGTCGCCGTCACCGTGGCATCACCCAGTGAAACGGTGACCTTGGTGCCAGCCGCATCCCAGCCCCAAACCGGCACAGGTTCACCCCGCTGCAACACCATGTTGTCACCGATCACCGAGGGGAACCGGACCTCCGCCTGGATTGCCGGAACAAAGGCAACAAGAAGTAGTGTCGCGAACAGCCTGCGCATGATGTCGTTCCTTGTTGTCGGTCCGCCTGGGCAAACCATCGGGTTAGCGTTGTGTCAAACAGGGGAAGAGATGCTTGTGACGCCTAGACATCAAGGTTCTTGACATCCAGGGCGTGCTCCTCGATGAACTTGCGCCGGGGCTCGACGTCATCACCCATCAGGACACTGAACAGGTCGTGGGCAGCGGCGGCATCTTCAAGGGTGACCTGCAACAGGTGCCGGCTTTGAGAATCCATACTGGTTTCCCACAGCTCCTCGGGGTCCATTTCTCCCAGCCCTTTGAACCGGGTGATTTTCAGGCCTTTTTCTCCAAGCGACCGGACGGCCGGGACAAGGTCCCTGAAGCTGGAGAGTGGGTTCTCGGAGGTGTCGTTGACCAGTCGCAATGGGAAGAATGGCTCGCCATCACGATTGCCGGCCGGCAACAGGTCCGTGGCAACTATCCCATACCCTTTCAGGTCGGCCAGGGCTGAATTGATCGCCTTGACCTCGTGAAGAGTTGTCCGCTTGAGTTCCGGGTCCTTGTTGTCTGATCCATTGGAGCCGTCTGGATCACCTGAACCATTGGCATCCGGGTCAGCTGGCTTTTCGTCGTCGGCCACGACGAGCTCGCCGCCGTGTTCCTCCATGGCCGACTCGAGAAACGTGTCGACCTCCTCGGTCGAGTGGAACCAGTGCTGTTCCCGTCCCAGGAAAACACGGTACCGCGGAAGTCGCCCATCATCACCAGCGTGNTCGGTCACCAGCCACCTGAGATCCACCCCCCGCCTCTCGAGTGTCTGCAGCGGCTCCTCGAGCGTATTGAGCAACTCGATCACCGATTCCAGTGCATCACCTTCCAGCGACTGGCCTTCCTCGAGTTCGACATGGCTGCCCTCGGCACCGAGCTCCACCAGCTCGGACATCATCTGTTCGTGTGTCTGAACGTAGCGAGGTTTTTTGCGTCCCTGGACAACACGATACAACGGCGGCTGTGCGATATAGACACACCCCTCCTTGATNAGGGGCTCCATGTGNCGATACAGGAAGGTCAACAACAGCGTGCGAATGTGGCTGCCATCCACGTCGGCATCGGTCATCAGGATGATCTTGCCGTAGCGCCGCTTGGCAACATCGTCGAGCTGGGCACCCGGGGGAACGCCTATCGCCTTGAAGATATTCGTGACTTCCTTGTTCTGTAGAACCTTGGCCTCCCGGGCTTTTTGCACGTTGAGGATCTTGCCCCGAAGCGGCAGGATGGCCTGGACATCCGAATCGCGNCCGGTGTCGGCCGAGCCACCAGCCGAGTCACCTTCGACCAGATACAACTCNGTCTCTTCCAGNGTTCTGCTGCGACAGTCTCGCAACTTTTCAGGCAGCCCGCCGGTGGTCAGGGCGCCCTTGCGGCGAATCATCTCACGAGCCTTGCGGGCGGCCTCTCGGGCTTCCGCGGCTCGCATGCCCTTCCCGGCCACCAGCTTCGCCACTTTGGGATTGGCTTCGAAAAACTTGGTCAGCCCATCGTGTACGACCGACGTGACAATTCCCTCGACCTCGCTGTTGCCCAGCTTTGTCTTGGTTTGCCCTTCGAATTGGGGGTCCGGAACCCTGACTGCAATCACTGCCGTCAGGCCCTCGCGGAAATCGTCCCCGGTGGGAGTCGCGTCTTTGAAGAGATTTTCCTTGCGACCGTACTGGTTGATCGACCGCGTCAGAGCGCTNCGAAAACCACTCAGGTGCGTTCCGCCTTCGATGTTGTTGATGTTGTTGGCGAACGTGCGAACCGTCTCGGTGAAATCCATGTGGTACTGGACAGCCACGTCGACCTCGACGTCATCTTGTTGTCCCTGGATGGAAATCACGTTGCCAAACAGGACCTGTTCGGTTCGGTTCAGGTGTTCGACAAACTCGATCAAACCCTTCTCGTAACAGAACTCCTCGGACCNNTCGGATCGTTCATCGGAGATCAGGATCCTGACCCCGGCATTGAGGAACGCGACCTCCTGTAGCCGTCGTGCCANCGTGTCAAAACTGAATCGCGTCTCNGGAAAAATCTCCGAGTCAGGGTGAAACTTGATCTGGGTGCCGGTTTTCGTGGCTTTGCCAAGCTCCTTCANTGGAGCGGTCATCTGGCCACGTTCGAAGTTCATCGTCCAGAGTTGTTCGTTGCGGCGAACTTCTACCTCGAGCCATTCCGAGAGTGCGTTGACTGCTGTCAGGCCAACGCCGTGCAACCCACCGGTTCCTGTCTTGTAACCNCTTTCGCGATCAAATTTTCCCCCAGCGTGAATCTCGGTGAACACGACTTCAAGCGCCGAGCGACCCTCGTGTTCTTCCAGGGCTCCNACCGGAATTCCNCGACCATCATCCTGGATGGTAACACTGCCATCGTCGTGCAGAATGACNGTGACTGTGGTCGCATGGCCGTTGACCGCTTCGTCGATACTATTGTCGACCACCTCNAAGACCAGGTGGTGNANTCCGCGCGTGGTGGTGTCGCCGATATACATCGCCGGACGCATCCGGATGCCTTCAACACCCTTCAACGCTCGAATTTGATTCGATGTGTATTCGGCGCCACCCGCGCCCGTGTCGTCCACCACGTCGCTCACTGTGTCAACTCCCCCAGCTAATGGCTACTGCCGGCAGATTCTCCCAGGCTTCCTTTCAACCGAAACTTCAGTCGGTTGATATCCAAGCCCGGTGTCTTTTTGAGTGCCGCAAGCAGACTCGATTTGTGAAATGAATCGAGTTCGTACATCAACGCCGCACTGGCCACCTCTATCTCCAGCGATCTGTTCTTCACCGCCACAACCCGTGTTTCGGTCGCTATTCGTTCACCGGCAACTTCTTGCCAGGCCTGGCTGAGTTGCTCGGCCGCTCCGCTTCGAGCCAGGCCCTTCAGGGCAACCAGTTCCGAGAGGGCATCGCCCAGCCGTTGCGGTCCACGGGCTGCCCGCATTGATTATCTGTCCTTGGAAAGGGGCATAACCACGTAGGTGTATCCGTCGTCGGTGCGAAAGACCGCAGCACTCTCGCTGTCCACCAGGTGCAAGAGAACCGTCGATTCAGGTTTCAACACTCTCAAAAAATCGGTGATAAATCGCGGGTCAAAACTGATTGAGATGGCATCACCATCGTAACTCACCGGGATCTCGACCTTGGATTCTCCAACATCCGCGGCAATCGTTTCTAATGTCAGCTGCCCCTTGCTGAAGGAGAAGTTCACTCCGCGACTCTCTTCGCTCGTGACAATCTGGGCTTGGCGAACTGCTGAATGGAAGGAATCCACCTGCAGGGTCGCCACCTGCGACGCTCCCGTGTCGATCAACTTCGTGTAGTCGGGAAATCGGCCTTCAACCAACCGACTATAAATCGTCGACTGACCGCATCGAACCAGGATGTCATTGGCACTGATGGCAACCAGGACCTCTTCCTCGTCATCACTGATTGATTTCTCGATCAACCGCATGGCCTTGGCCGGAATCACCGGACCAGGATTCACCGGTTCAGTCACTCCCTCGGAACGAACCGGCAACGGAGCCACTGCCAGCCGACGACTGTCGGTGGCCACCAGGGTCACTTTTTCACTACCGGGATCAAACAACACACCACCCAGTGCATATCGAGTGCTTTCCTGGTCGGTGGCAAATGCTGTTCGAAGAATCCCTTGCCGGAATGCGGCCCCTGGAATCGCCAGGTACTGCTCGCCCTCGAAAGATGCAACTTCCGGAAATTCGTCGGGATCTTCCGACGACAAGGAAAACTCGCTACTGGACGACCGAATACAGACCGACGATTCGGTCACGTCGATATCAACAGTCTCGTCGGTCAATTCACGAAGAATCGATGTCACGCGGCTGGTCGGTAGCAAAACCTCGCCACTGGAGTCCGTCTCGACTCCGGACAATTCAACGCGAACACCAACCTCCTGATCTGTTGCCACCAGGGTCACCGCTCCATTGGCAACCTGGAGCTTGACGTTCCTGAGAATTTCCTTGGGTGTTCGTGTTGGAACAACCGTGCTAACGATCTGAAGTGAGCTGGCCAGGCTGGCTCGGTGGCATTGAAGTTTCATAGATTCACGCCGGTTCTGAAGCACTCCATTGACAAACAGACCAAGCGATTTGATCGCAAAAGACTGTTATTAATCTTTTAAGTAGCAGCAGTAGTATTAGAGGTGGTTGAACAGCGTCAACAACCCCTGCCGATTCTACGAAAGTCTATGATACCACATGGTTTATTCACTCACAAGCACCGCTCAATTGTGTCAATAAGTTACCGAAAACACGGGGCACAACAGGCCATCAACTGTGAACAAANACGGGGNNGGTGTCATCCANTTGATGTCGGCGTGGGTCGCNGTCGTTTTGTGCTCAGNCAGNCCACANGTTATCAACAGGTTATTCACCACCGGGTTCCTCGCGACCTGTCAATTCGGCATGAATCGAATGGACCAGTCTCCGAAGTTCAGGCTCNTCCTTGAGCCNTTCCCGCATGCGGCGACAGGCGTGTAGAACGGTTGTGTGGTTCTTGCATCTGAAAAACGCTGCGATCTCCGAGTAGATGGCCCCGGTGAGTTCTCGGGCCAGCAACATGGCACATTGGCGTGGGACGACAACGTGTTGAGCCCGGCTCCGTTCTCGCAATCGGGGCGTAGCGATACCGAACTGTCGGGCGACAACACGAGTGATCTGTTGCAGGCNTGGTGGGTCAGCNGTGGTGTNNNCGGAGACCATGCTGGTGGCCATTTTTGTGTCGATCACGCCACCGCTTATCCGGGCNAGNGTTTCGAGTTGTCCAAGGGCGGCCAGGAGGTCGCGTGGTGATCCGGTGATTTTTTGTGCAAGTACCTGGGCGGCATCCGCCGGCAAAGGCACCTGGCGTCGCNACGCGAAATGTTCCAACAGTTGAAGCCGGCTGGCCGGACCGGGTCTCCGAACAGAGACGACCAGCCCACCACGGCACCGGCTCACAAGCTTGTTGTCGAACCGGTCCAGCCGGCCGGGCAGTCTCGATGCGGTCAACAACACCCGTCCACCACGGCCAAGAAGATCGTCAACAACGGCCAGCAGCTGCAACTGGCTCTCGCTCCGACCAGCCAGGGCCTGCAGGTCCTCACACACCAGCGTGTTGAGTCGTCGATAACGCTCCTGGAATGCGGCAACAGTCTTGAGTTGTGCAGCCTCNGCCAGCTCGGCGGCAAACTCGCTGGCCAGAACCAGCTTCCCTCCACCCCCNCTCTCCTGCACAAACAGGCGGGCCAGGTGAGACTTTCCGGTCCCTGGGGGNCCGGCGACATAGACGCAGGATGGTCGTGATNGGCTCTCTGAACGCAGTTGGGCAACAGCCGTGTGAGCCAGCCGGATTTCTGGAATCAACAGCAGGGGTTCGGTTTCGCGTCCCGAGACCACCATCGCCCATGCTCCCGCCCACGCCCCATCTTCCTGGCACTCACTTGCAGCACTCAGGCAGCAGGGGCAGATTCTCTCAACCGCCTCACCACACCCGCAATCCGTTCCACGGCGTCGTCGATTTCGGCCTCGGTGTTCTCGAGGCCAACACTAAACCGCACGCTTGCCTTGTAGATTTCCTCGGTTCGGCCCATCGCCACCAGCGCCGGCGCCGGCTCGGCCGACCCACTGCTGCAGGTGCTTCCCAACGAACAGGCCACCTGTTCGAGATCGAGGGCAACAAGAATGGCTTCGCCGTCGAGACCGGGGAAGGCGATATTGAGGGTGTTGGGGAGTCGGTGGTCGGCGTGTCCGTTGACGAGGGTGGGGCCGGCGTGTTGTTCGAGTCCGTGCTGAAGTCGGTCGCGAAGTGCGGCGATGCGTTCAGTGCGTGCGTCCCGGTCGGCATTCCACGACTCCAGCGCCCGTGCCATTCCGGCTGCCAGCGCCACGACCTCGGTTCCCGGCCGCCGACCTGCTTCCTGGTGACCACCATATTCAAAGGGTGCCAGGCGACACCCGTCCCGAAGCAGCAGGGCCCCGATTCCTCGTGGCCCATGAAACTTGTGGGCCCCCAGTGCCAGGGACGCCGCACCCAGTTGGTGAAAGTCGACAGGGATTTTTCCCACCGCCTGGACGGCGTCCACGTGCAGCGGTATCCCTCTCTCGCGACAGGCTCCCGAGAGCGGTTCCAGGTCCTGGAGGACGCCGGTTTCGTTGTGAGCCAGGATGACGGTTGCCAGCCGGCAGTCGTCCCACGGCACATCCCGGATGGCGTCGGGTTCCAGGCGTCCGTCCTGATCGACTCCGAGCACCCGCGTGGTCCAGCCGCGTCTCTTGAGTGCCGCAATGGACTCGGTTGTGGCGGGATGCTCGCCGGCGGTGGTCAGGATGACACCAGGCTCGCCGGCTGCAAACCCGAACAGCGCGAGGTTGGTGGATTCGGTGCCCCCGCTGGTGAAGACAACCTCACCGGGGTCAGCGCCCAGGATTCCGGCGATTGTCTCACGAGCGTCCTCCAGCACCACGCGGGCTTTCCGGCCGGCGGCGTGACGACTGCCCGGGTTCCCAAAACTCTCGCCCAGGTGCGCCGCCACGGACTCGATCACCTCGGGCAATGGCCGGGTGGTTGCGTTGTTGTCGAGGTAGATTTCGGTGAGCGAATTGCTGGAGGTCACGAGTTGGCTCCTCCGGTGGCGGCAATTCGTGCGGCGATGGCTTCGCCGGTTTGCTCTGTTGTCGATTCACCTCCCAGGTCGGGAGTCCGTGGTCCTCGTTCGGCCAACTGGTTCTTGACCGCATCGTTGATGGCCGCAGCGGCACGTGGCAACTCGAGATGCTCCAGCATCAGGGCGGCCGAAAGAATGGCGGCCAGCGGATTGGCGATTCCCTGGCCGACGATATCCGGTGCTGATCCGTGGACCGGCTCGAACATGCTGGGATGAGTCCGGGTGGGATCGATGTTGGCACTGGAGGCCAGGCCCATGCTGCCGACCACGATGGCCGCCAGGTCGGTCAGTATGTCTCCGAAGAGGTTGCTGGCGACAACAACATCGAAGGATTCGGGTCGACGGACAAATTCCATCACGGCGCGATCAATCAACAACGACTCCGTCTCGATTCCAGGAAAATCGGCAGCGACCTCCTGGAAGGCCTCGTCCCACAACACCATGCCATATCCCTGGGCGTTGCTCTTGGTGATTGATGCCACGTGACGAGCCGGCCGCGTGGTCGCTTTTTCAAAAGCCGCCCGGATGATTCGCTGACAACCGTGTCGCGTGAAAACGGATGTCTGAACGGCCACATCGTGTGGACGGTCTGCATACAACCGTCCGCCGACATTGGCGTACTCACCCTCGGTGTTCTCTCGAAAGACCTGGAGATCGATTGATCCGGGAGGCTTGTCCCGGAGAGGACTTTCCACGCCGTCATACAGGTAAGACGGCCTGAGACAGACACACTGGTCAAAACGTCGGCGTATGGGCAGCAACAGCCCGTTGAGCGTGATGTGGTCCTGGACTTCGGGGTGTCCGACCGCACCGAGCAGAATGGCGTCGTGGCCGGCGAGGGTGTCGAGGAAGTCCGTGGGAGCCATGCACCCGTGTTCAAAATAATGGTCGGTGCCCCAGGGATAGCTCTGCCACTGGAACGTCGCGTCGTCGAGGACCGCGGCCGCTTCCACCGAGCGGATCGCCTCGCGTGTCACTTCGGGACCAATACCGTCCCCGTGAATTACGGCAATATTGAACGTCCGTGGCATGTTCTGTTCTCTGGCACAAGTGGAATCGGGACCCGGTGTGTCGCCGCGCCGCACCGGTGAATCAGGGCACTCGCGATGCGGCTCGCTCGGCCAACTCGACGGGCACATCGCGCAGGAGCATGTCCACCAGGTCGTCGGAGGAGATGTTCTCGCTGTCGGCCTGGAACGTGGTGACGATCCGGTGCCTGAGCACGGGATGTGCCACCGCCTTGACGTCGTCTGTGGTGGCGTGCAGTCGGCCCTCGAGCAGCGCCCGGGCCTTGGCGCCGACGACCAGGTACTGCCCGGCTCGCGGCCCGGCCCCCCAGGCGATATAGGATTTTACGAATGGTCTCGCATCAGGTTCGCTCGGCCTGGTGGCCCGGGCCAGGTCACGAGCGTAGACAAACACGTGATCCGCCACGGGGACCTGTCGAACCAGCTGTTGCAGGTCCAGGATCTGCTGTCCGGTCAGGGTGGCATCGAGATCGGGTGTGTTTTGTCCGGTCGTCTGTTTGAGGATCGAGAGTTCCTCGTCGGCAGTCGGGTAGTCGACAACCACGTGGAACATGAACCGGTCCAACTGGGCCTCGGGAAGCGTGTAGGTGCCTTCCTGCTCAATGGGATTCTGCGTGGCGAGCACGAAGAAAGGCTGTGGCAAAGGATAGGAGCTTGTGCCGACAGTCACTCGACGCTCCTGCATCGCTTCGAGCAGCGCGGCCTGTGTTTTTGGGGGCGTGCGGTTGATCTCGTCGGCCAGCACGATGTTGGCAAACAGCGGACCCTGCATGAAATGGAAGGCCCGCTGACGAGTCTCCGGGTCGTCCTGCAACACGTCGGTGCCGGTGATGTCCGAGGGCATCAAGTCGGGAGTGAACTGGATCCGCCGGAATGACAACTCGAGGATCTCTGCAACGGTGCTCACCAACAACGTCTTGGCCAACCCGGGAACTCCCTCGAGCAGGCAATGCCCGCCGGAGAACAGCGCGATCAGCAGCTGGTCAACAATCTCGTGCTGGCCAACAATTGCCTTGCCGATCTCTTCTCGCATACGGGCGTAGGCGGTCGACAGCTGGTCGATGGTCTCGCGGTTGGAGGATCCGCTATCGTTGCCGTCGGCCAGGACGACAGCCTGTTCCGGTGCTGTTTCGGCAGTGTCGTTGGCGTTGGTGGCGTTGGCTGGATCGGTCATGGAACCAGGCACGGGGACCAGGAATGGGAACCAAAAGTGAGCCACGGGCGGGGTTGAGGCCGCGACGGTTCATGGTAACGTACCCGCGAGACGATTGGCAGCGGCGGTGCGTGTCGTGGAATGGTGAAGGGAGTGCCGATGGCCGACATGGTCAGTTACCTGGTGTTCGATGTGGAGGCCGTGGCCGACGGTGAACTGATCGCACGGGCGAAATACGGGGACGCCAACCTGTCTCCCGGTGAGGCGATCGAGAGGTTCCGGGCCGAGCGACTCGAGCAGCGAGGTAGCGACGTGTTGCCTCCGACATGGATGTTGCCGATCTCGGTCGCCGTGGCGAAGATCGACAGTGGATTTCGATTGTTGGACCTCGCGGTTCTTGACGCTCCCGCCTACCGACCCCACGTGATCACCGACCAGTTCTGGAAAGGGTGGAAACACTACAGCCAGCCGACGTTCGTGACGTTCAACGGCCGGGGTTACGACCTGCCGGTGTTGGAATTGGCGGCATACCGATACGGGATCACGTTGCCCGAGTGGTTCAATGTCGAGGCGAGGACCTACGACCAGGCCCGCAATCGGTACAACATCAAGTCGCACATTGACCTGATGGATCTGGTGTCGAACTTCGGCGCATCCCGGGTCAATGGTGGGTTGAACCTGCTGGCGCACCTGATCGGAAAACCGGGCAAGACCGGTGTCGACGGATCCATGGTCCAGGGGTTTTATGACGAGGGTCGGACCGACGAGATCAACGATTACTGCCGTTGTGATGTGCTGGACACGTACTTCGTGTTCCTGAGGTCACGGGTCATGATCGGCCGGTTGGATATCGAGACCGAACAGCGGTTGGTCGCCGAAACAAAGCAATGGTTGGAGGAGAGACGCGACGAGTGCCCCGCGTACGGACACTACCTGGACCACTGGGGTGACTGGGTTCCGCCCGGTGCAGAACCACCGGCAGAACCGTTGGCAGAACCGTTGGCAGAACCGTTGGCAGAACCGTTGGCAGAACCGTTGGCAGAACCGCTCGACACCCCAGCCACGGCTGTCCAAGACCAACCGGTCGAGTTCGTCGATCCAATGCCTGCCGATCCGCCCCCGGACCTCTTCTCGCAGGATTAGCGGGATCCAGAAAAACGGGGTTTGAACTCGATGGAATCGCCGATACCAGATGACAGGCAACGCATGGGTGAATTAGAATACGTCGAGTGAGTTTGTTGGAGACGACGACGCATGTTGCGGATCCAGGGTTCCGAACGCCGATTGTGTGATGGCCTCAAGCGCCGCGACCTGTTGCAGGTTGGTGGGCTGGGATTGGCTGGTGGTCTGTCGTTGCCGACGTTGCTGGCATCCGAGGCGGTTGGCGGTATCGATTCGGATGCTCCGGCCAAATCGGTCATCCTGATCAACCTGATGGGTGGTCCCAGCCATATCGACATGTTCGATATGAAGCCCGAAGCTCCAGCTGAAATCCGTGGTGAATTCCGTCCGGTGCCCAGCAGTGTGCCCGGATTGGATGTCTGCGAGTTGATGCCGCTGACGGCCAGGACCATGCATCACTCGTGTGTCGTTCGGACGCACTCGCATCTCTACAACACCCACAGCCCGTACAACATGTTGACGGGTTATTCGGGTCCGGTGATCAACGGCAATCATTTCAAGCCAACCGACCATCCCAGTGTTGGCTCGGTGATGCAGCATGCTGGTCTCGGGTCGGTTGGTGTGCCGAATTACGTCTGGATGCCGACCTATCCCGGTCACAGCCAGGGGAAGCACCGTGCCGGTCCCTACGGCGGTTTTCTGGGCCAGCAGTTCGATCCGTTGTTCACCAGCTACACGCCGGAATTCCGGGAATCCACCGAGGGTCGGAACGCGCACATCGATCCGCCAGTTCCGTACGCGACACCACAATTGCCGGCCCTGGATGAACAGCCGCAACTGGGGGCCGCCCGCCTGGGCCGTCGTCGGGATTTGCTGGCCACCGTCGACAAGGTGAGACGCCAGCTGGGTGACACTCCATCGTCGGATTCGCTCGGCGTGTTCCAGCAGAAAGCCCTGGAACTGCTCACCTCCACGCGAACCCGTGACGCCTTTGACATCGCCCGCGAGTCCGATACGACCCGCAAACGGTATGGCGATCACTTGTTTGGGTCGTGCCTGCTGGCGGCCCGACGGTTGGTGGAGTCGGGCACACGGTTTGTCGGCCTGACATTCGAATCACAGCTCAATGGAAAGATCGGGGCGGGCCAGTGGGACACCCATGGCAACAACTTCCGCCTGCTGAAAAATTTCCTGTTGCCGACTCTCGACCAATGCTATTCGGCACTTGTCGAGGACATGGCCAATCGAGGGATGCTCGAGGACACGCTGGTTGTCTTGATGGGCGAGATGGGTCGGACTCCGAAGGTGAACAAGAGTGCCGGCCGCGACCATTGGACGCAGTGCGGTTTCATCGTGTACACGGGAGCGGGAGTTCGCCAGGCCACGGTCTTCGGTCGCAGCGACAAGCAAGCCGGCTGGCCGGTTGATTTTCCGGTCAGCAGCGCCGATCACGTGGCCACGATGTACAAGCTGGTCGGGGTCGATCCTCAGATGGCCATTTTCGATCGCACCGGCCGCGAGCACCGAGCGGCACTGGACGGCGAACCGATCAGCGGCGTGATCGCCTGATCGTCACGGTTCATTGCTCTTTCGCTTCGCCGAGATGTGTACGGCGAGATTGGCCATGATCACCAGGGTCATGAGTCCCAGTGGAATGGAGAAACACGGGGACATCGCCACAAGAAAATCGGCTTCTTCAGGGTTGGACAGCCACGGGCCCCATTTCACAGTCGTGTCGGTCGCTTCAAGAGCCCAGCCGAAGATCGCGAGCACGGCTGAAATCAGAACGAGCAAGCCCGTTGAAGCCCTCACGCATCCAGCACCCATTCGCTCTTCTCACTCTCCGATAGCATACAGGTGTCCATAGGTCCGGATATAAATCCGGTTCTTGTGGACGACCGGGGTCGAGATGAACTCCTCGAGGTGGTTGCGAGCGACTTCCTGGTACTTGCGGCCGGTCTTGAAAACGACCGTGTTTCCGTCGCGATTGCTGGCGTAGACGTGCTCTCCGGCGTGCAACAGGCTCGGCCACACCGGCCCGTTGCCGAGGTTCAGCCTGCGGGTGTAGACCGTCTTGCCGGACGCCGCGTCGAGCACACTGAGAATTCCGCGGGTGGCGACGCAGTAGATCAGGCCGTCGTGGATGACCGGTGAGGAACTGAAGCCGCCGCCCGGAGGATTCGATTCCCACAACGCCTTGGGCCTGAGTCGCTTGGTGGCTTTTGGATCGAGTCGTGTCGGCAGCGGAAATGCCTCGGCCCGTTGTCCGATGTAGAAGGCGGTCGAGCCCACAACCACCGGCGAGGCGCGTTCCAGGGGCGAGAGTCGCCCGATGACCTTGCCATCGCTGGGCCGGACCATGCGTCCGTTGGCCATCAGGATCAACGGCTTGCCGGCGATCTCGGCCCGGACTGGTGAACCCCAGGTCTGGCCGTAGCTGGTCCGCCACAGATCTTTCCCTGTCTCGGGATCCAAAGCCACGATGTCCTCGATGGGAACGATCAGTCGTCCGGCAATCAGCAGGGGGCTGGCCGAATGGCCCCACATCACCTGCGGGTTGTCTGGCAGGACGCGTGCCCATTTCCGATAGCCGTCCATGTCGAAGCAGGTGACCACGCGGTTGCCGAAGACGGCCCAAACCAAGCGGCCGTCGGTGATCGGCGTGGCGGTGGTGTAGCCGTTGTACTGTGGCTGGGTGATCGGCACCGTGTAACGGGCGGCCAGCGGCATCCCGTCGATCTTCTCTCGCAATGTGTCTTCCTGTGCCTCGATCTTCTCGATCTTCGCGACAACCGCCTTCTTGTCGGTGGCTTTTTCGAGACTCTCCTCGAGCACCTCGCGCTGTTTCTGCAACGACGCCTTCTGGACGGTCAGCTGTTTCAGCGCGCGGACCTTTTTTTGAATGGCTGTCCAGTCACCCGGGGAGGTGATGTCGGCGTAACTGCTGGTGCGTTGCCACAGGATCTTGCCGTCAGCCAGGTCGAGCTTGGCCAGTCCAAAGGGTTCGATGCAGGTGAAGACGGCTTTCCGGGTGAACACCGGGAGGCTGTTGCTGCGGGTGGGCAGCGGCGCGGCCCAGGCAATGTTTTCCTTTGGACTCCAGTGCGTCGGCGCGTCGGCGGACGGATGGCTGCCGCTTCCGTTGGTTCTCCAACCGTATCCACGCAATTGTCCCGACCACGCAATCCGTTGTGCCTCGAGCCGCGGCCAGGTCCACGCCGGCCAGGTTGGGGTTTCCTGTTGCACCTGTTTGAACAGCCGACGCAGCACCGCACCCATCTGGCTGGTTCGTTCGGGCAGGTCTCTCGCCCGGTCACGGGCTTCGCTGATGTCGTCCTTGAGGTTGTAGAGTTCGAACCCGGTGATCTTCTGGCTCTTGATCGCTTTCTGGTCGTCGGGACGGATGTCGCCAAAGGGCTTGATCTGGGGATCGCTCAGGTGTGCCAACAATTTCCAGGCACCGTCACGAAGAGCGACCTTCGGCCGACTGCGGGCAACGTGAAATTGCCAGTACAACGGCTGGTGTCGCTTGACCGGCTTGTCCTCAAAGAGTGCCACGACGCTGGTGCCATCGAAATGGCGGTCGCCGGGCAACGGGGTTGCCGTTACCTCGCAGATGGTCGGCAACACGTCGACACCACTCACCGGCACGTCGCTGGTTGTGCCCGGCTTGATCCGTCCCGGCCAGCGGATGATCCCGGGCACCCGGATCCCACCCTCGTACAGGGATCCCTTCTTGTCTCGCAGGGGGCCACTGGATCCGTGGGGGTGATAACGGGTGATGGCCGGCCCGTTGTCACTGGTGAACAGGACCAGCGTGTCGTCGGCCAGCTGGTGCTGCTCCAGCCCCGCCATCAGGCGACCAAAAGCGTGATCCATCTGGGTGATGTTGGCGTGGTGCCGGACCTGGGCAGGGTCTTTCAGGTCCGGGTACTGTCGCTCGAAGATCTCGGCTGACGCGATTGGTTCGTGAGGTTCGTGGAAACAGACGTACAGGAAGAAGGGTTTTGTCTTGTCCCTGGCCGAATCGAGCCAGGTGAGAGCCTCGTTGACGACCAGCTGACTCGAGTAACCCTCCAGTGGTCCGACAGCCTTGCCGTTGCGGACAAAGTTGTCGGGATCGCGGTGGCTTGGCAGCGCGTTGTTTTGTGTGCCAAACCAGTGATCGAAGCCGTGATCGGACGGCTGGGGCTGATCCGCCAGGTTGAAGCGACCGTTGAGATGCCATTTGCCCACGTGGCAGGTGCTGTAACCGGATTGTTGCAAAAGCCCGGGAAGGGTGATTTCGCCACGGCGAAGATGCATCGGTGACAGCAGGGGAATCCAGTTGTGGATACCGGCTCGGTAGGGAGTCCGCCCGGTCAACAACCCCGCGCGGGCGGGGCTGCAATTGGCCGACGCGGCGTAGCAACTGGTCAGTCTCAATCCACCGGTGGCGAAACGATCAATGTGAGGCGTCTTGACCGTGGGGCTGCCGTAGCAGGCGAGATCGCCGTAACCCAGGTCGTCGCACAGCACCACCAGCACGTTGGGCCTGGTATCGGCAGCCTGGGCCTGGGTGACGCCGATCAGCAAGATCGCGACAAGGAGGTAGTTGAACGCGCGAGACATGAGCCGCTCTCCGGGGGTTACTTCTTGCTGGTGGGTGCCTTGGCCGAATCGAGCAGGTGGCGGTTGAACCACCGCAGTGATGCCGCGTCGGCCCGTTTCTGGTCGTCCGGTTTGAATCCGTGGGCGGCTCCCTCGATCACCATCAACTCGCTGGGCACCTTCTTTTCGCCCAGGGCCTTGTGAATGGCCTGGCTGTGAAACAGTGGCACCAGCTTGTCCATATCTCCGTGAATCATCAGCGACGGCGCATCGTCGCTGCTGACCTGCAGCAGGGGTGAGACTGCTGGAGATTGCCTGGGGTCGAATTTCAGGGCCGGGAAGGCCTCGAGGAACCCGAGCTTGGGGTCAAGGTACTTCGAGAGGTCGGTGGGAGGAAAGAAGGCGACGACGGCGTTGGCGCGGCTGGAGTGTTTCTGCAGGGGGTCGCGGGCCCTGGGATTGGCGTCCTCCCCGGTCGTGCCAAGCATCAGTGCCAGGTGTCCTCCGGCACTGCCGCCGGTCACGCCGATTCGGTCCGAATCGATGTCGAACCGCTTGGCGTTGGAGCGGACATGCCGGATCGCGAGGCGGACGTCGTCGACACATTCGGGCACGAGGAACTTCGGGCTGCTGCCGTGCCGGACCAGGAACACCGTGTAGCCGGCCTCGAGCAGGTGCCGGAACCGCTCGATCGCGCCTTCGGGTGGTCCCCATCTCGAGACCCACCCACCGCTGACCATGAACATCACCCCCGCACGGTTTCGACCCGAGCCCGGTTGCAGAACGTCGTAGGTCAGGGCCAGGCCAAGCTTGTGGCCGTAAACGACATCGGCATCGATGGCGATGGTCAACCCGGGCGGTTTGTTTTTTGCCGGAGCGTCCTGGGCCATCAGCGGGATGGCACCCGGCAGTAGAAACGCCACGACAAGCAGCTGTCTCAAACCGGTCATGCTCTTGTTCCCCCGGCGGATTGTGTTGGTGCGACAGGTGACTGGCTACAGCAACTCGGAGATCACCCGTCCACCGATATCGGTCAAGCGTTCTTCTCGACCATTGTGCAGGTAGGTCAGGGCGTCCTGGTCGAGGCCGACCCGGTCGAGGATCGTGGCGTGGAGATCCCGGACGTGGTAGGGCTTCTCCACGGCCCGCAATCCGATCTCGTCGGTCGCCCCCACCATGCGGCCCCCCTTGATTCCGGCTCCGGCCATCCAGATCGAGAATCCAAACGGGCTGTGGTCCCGGCCGGTTTTTCCCTGTGACATCGGGGTCCGCCCGAACTCGCCACCCCAGATCACCAGGGTGCTATCGAGCAAGCCGCGACGCTTCAGGTCCTTGAGCAAACCGGTGATGGGCTGGTCGACCTGCCCGGCCATTCTCAGGTGGTTCTCCTCGATGTCCCCATGGCCATCCCATGTCATGTTTCCGGGTCCGCCCCCGGAATACAGTTGCACGAATCGCACTCCGCGTTCGACCAGCCGACGGGCCAACAGGCAACGGCGGCCGAATTCGGAAGTCTGGGCCCGGTCGACCCCGTAGAGTTTCTGGGTCTCGGCGGTCTCGCGTGAAATATCGACCGCTTCGGGAGCGTGCTTCTGCATGCGGAAGGCGAGTTCATAGGTCGCCGCACGGGTCTCGAGTATGGGGTCGGCCGGCCGTCGGTTGATCTGGTTGAGCTGTCGCAGCAGGTCGAGGTTGCGTTGTTGACGGGCAATCGATCGTCCGGCGGCTGGCCGCAGGTTCAGGATGGCCGGCTGCTCGGGACGAAACAGGGTTCCCTGGTAAATCGGTGGAAAGTACCCGGCTCCCCAGCAGGGTGGTCCACCGACCAGGGTCCCATCGGGATCCAGCATCACGACATACGAGGGCAGGTTGTCGCTCTCGCTACCCAGTCCATAGGTCAGCCAGGCCCCGATGGTCGGATGCCCCATCAGTGTGCGGCCCGAGTTCATCTGGTAGAGAGCCGCCGAGTGCACGATGCTCTCGGCGTGCATGGAGCGAACAACCGAGAGGTCGTCGGCACAGGTGGACAGGTGGGGAAACAGGTCCGACATAACCAGCCCACTCTCGCCGTTGGGCCGGAACCGCCGCTTGACACCCAGCAGCAATGACTTCTCGTTGGCCTGTTGCGTCTGGACCTGTCCGAGGCTGGCGGGCACCGGCTGGCCGTGCAGTCGGGTCAGGTCGGGCTTGGGGTCGAATGTCTCGACCTGGCTTGGTCCCCCGGCCATGAACAGAAAGATCACCGAGGTGGCCGGTGGGTTGGTGTCAGCCGACCGCGCCGCCAGCGGATTTCCCGGGGTCGACTGGCCGGGCGAATTGGCCAATCCGTCGCGAGCCAATAACGAGGCCAGGGCGATCGATCCCAGTCCGAGACCCCCGCGCTCGAGAAAATCTCGGCGGTCCAGTGTCGGCCGCGGGCCAGGGCAGTTGGTTGTCAACGGGATGTTGTCCATCAGGGGTATAGCCTAACCCAGTTGCGTTTCGGCCGGAAGGCGTGGCCCTATCGGTCTGCTTCGCCTTGACCACACCCCGGGATGGCTTGGAAGATGGAGCATCCGATCAGGAACGTTCGATGCGCAAACTGTGGCCAACCATCCTCTTGCTGTTGTTGATCCAGGGGGTCGTGTGCGCCCAGGAGGATGAACGCGCCTGGGCGTACCGAACCGTTCACAGGCCAGCGATTCCGGTGGTCAAGACGCCCGACTGGGTGTCCAACCCCGTTGATGCCTTCATCCTGAAGTCACTGCAAGACCTGGAACTTCATCCCTCGCCCCCCGCCTCGCGGCACACGCTGGTGCGACGCGTGTATCTCGACCTGGTCGGGATCCCTCCGACACCGGGCCAGGTTGATCTGTTCCTCGCCGACAAGAGTCCCGATGCGTGGGGGCGGTTGGTGGATCGGTTGCTGGCGTCACCCGCGTATGGACAGAGATGGGCTCAGCATTGGCTGGACGTGGTCCGCTATGCCGACAGTGACGGGTTCGAATACGACGATCCGCGACCGCATGCCTGGCGTTACCGGGACTGGGTGATCGATTCGTTGAATCACGACAAGCCATTCACAAGGTTTGTCCACGAGCAGATCGCCGCCGACGAGCTGTTTCCCGAGGATGTCGGTGCGCTGCCGGCCCTGGGCCTGCACCGGCTCGGCCCGCTGCGGATGAATGCCGGGGCCCAGGACCTGGCCAAGAATCGCCAGGAACGCTTGACGGAAATCGTCGACGTGGTCGGCTCCGCATTCCTGGGTGTCACTTTTGGCTGTGCCCGGTGTCACGACCACAAGTTTGACCCCCTGCCCCAGGCTGACTATTACCGGCTGCAAGCATTCTTCGCTGCCAGCCGGGCGGTGGACCTGCCGTTGGTCCCGTCGGCCGAGAGAAAACGGCGTGAGACAGCACGAAAGAACTGGACGGCGAAGAGGGACGAGATCCGCAAGAGGCTGGATGCGATCGAGGCCCCGATCAAAAAACGGCTGATGGCCGAGCGTCGTGGTCGACTGGGCGCCGAGACGCTGGCCGCGCTGGCGGTGGATGCGGCGACGCGGACCCCCCAGCAATCGCGTTTGGCGACCGCTGCCGAGCGCGTGTTGACGATTGGCGAGGCGGATATCCGCGAGGCATTGTCCGAACGGGATCGAGCGAACTACGTGTCGGTTCAGCAACGGTTGCACGCGGTGCAGTTGGATGAACCGCCGCCGGTTGCGTCGGTGATGGCGATTGTTGATCGAGGCCAGGAGATTCCAACGACTCACCGGCTGGTCCGCGGCGACCCACATGACCTGGGCGAGGCGGTGTTTCCGAGTTTTCCAGCTGTGATGGTCGAGCGAGGTGCGTTGAGCCGACCCGCTTCGATTCGTCAGCGGACGCGTCCCTCGATCGACGAGGTGTCCCAGGCCGACAGCCGACGATCCTCGGGCCGTCGCGCCGAGTTGGCCCGGTGGCTGGCATCGGCGTCCAACCCGCTCACCGCACGGGTCTTCGTCAACCGGATTTGGCAACACCATTTCGGCCGCGGCATCGTGGCGACGCCCAATGACTTCGGCGTCATGGGCAGCCCGGCAACACACCCGGAATTGCTCGACTGGCTTGCCGCCGAACTGGTGTCCAACGGGGGTCGCATCAAGCCGTTGCATCGGTTGTTGGTCCTGTCGTCGACCTATCGGCAATCCAGCACGACAGGCAATCCGGCTGCTGTTGCCGTCGATCCGGACAACCAGTTGTTGTGGCGAGCACGCCGGCGACGACTCGAAGCGGAGACCTTGCGAGACAGCCTGCTGGCTGTCAGTGGTCAACTGAACCATCACTCGGGAGGACCTGGTGTTCGTTTGCCGTTGCCGCCGGAGATTGCCGCGTTGCAATACAAGGGCAACTGGCAGCCGCACCCGGATCATTTTCAACACAACCGGCGGTCGATCTACCTGTTCGTCAAGCGGAACAACCGGCCCCCGTTGCTGGTCAGTTTTGATGCACCCGGCACGATGGTCAGCTGCGGACGGCGAAACCAGAGCTCACACGCCGGCCAGGCGCTGGCGCTGTTGAACAGCCCTGAACTGGCCCGGCAGGCCGAGGCGTTTGCATCGAGATTGCAGGCCGAGGCGGGACGTGCGCCGGTTGCGGTGGTCCAACGGGCCTACCGGCTGGTGCTCGGTCGCGGACCGGGTCCCGAGGAACTGTCGCTGGGAAGAGCATTCCTGGAGAACGCCGATGCGGCATTCTCCGAGACACTGGCCGATTATTGCCTGGTGTTGTTCAACCTCGACGAATTTCTTTACGTCGATTGATCGACGCCGCCCGGTGCAATCGACAACCCGGCGGCCTAGATCGCTGTCCAGCCACCGTCGACCAGCAGGTTGTGACCGTTGACATACTGGGATGCATCGGATGCCAGGTAAACGATGGCTCCCTTGATGTCCTCGTTGTCGAGCATGCGGCCAACCGGCACTCGCTTGGTGTACTCGTCCACGAACGCCTCGGGCTGGTTGTTGAAGTAGCCTCCCGGGCTGATGCAGTTGGCCCGGACCCCCTGCTTGCCGTAGTAGTTGGCCAGGTAGCGTGTGAAATTGATCATGCCGGCCTTTACGAATGTGTAGGTCGCCGGTTGTTTCATGTCGGTATCCAGGTAGATGGTGGGGTCGTTGCCCACCACACCGTAGATGCTCGAAATGTTGATGATCGAGCCGCGGCCCTGTTCGACCATCGTCGGCAGAAATGCCTGGCAGATGGCGAACAACCCGGTGAAGTCACCGGCCGCTGAACGACCGATCACCTCGGGAGTCTGTTCATCGAATGCGCCCGCGTGCCCGTCGCGTGCCAGCGCGCTGTTGACCAGCACGTCGAGTCGGCCGTGGTCAGCCAGCACCCGGTCTCTCAGGGCGTTGATGGAATCGACATCGGTGATGTCGACCTGTGCCGCGTGCACATCGTGACCGCGTTCGCGAAGTCCGGCTGCGAACTCCTCGTTCCGCTCCAGTGAGCGTGACGCCGAGATGACCGTGGCACCGGCTTCGGCCAGGCCCTCGGTCAGGCTGCTGCCAAATTGAGGACCCGAGCCGGCCGTGACCAGGGCGACGCGACCATCAAGCTTGAATCGATCCAGTATTCCCATCGGGCTGCTCCTGCTTCGGGTGGACCGGCAGCATAGCGGGAGATGAGACACCCGGACAATCGTGTCGGCCCATCTAGCCGATGAGTTCGGGGATCGGACGGGATCGTTCGATCAGTCGAGCCACATCGCGGGGCACTTCCGGAAGCAGCCTCAATGTTCCCAGGTCGAACAGTGTTGCCAGGATCGTTGCGAAAAGATCCTCGGGCGTCACTGGCCGGGAAGCCGGTTCGCCCACATCCCGGCTCGAGCGACCAATAACCTGTCCCATTGGCAAACCGCCGCCTGAGAAGGCCAGCGTGCTGAGCCTGGGCCAGTGGTCACGGCCACCGTCGGGCTTCACTTTCGGCGTGCGACCGAATTCGCCTGTGATGATCAGCAGGACCTTGTCGGAGAGACCTCGCTGGTGGAGATCCTCCAGGAAGACACTGACGGCCTGGTCGACCGGTCGTCCGAGTCGTTCCATGCCGAAGGGCATGTTGAATTGCGTGGTGCCCCCGTGCATGTCCCAACCGGGATTGTGCACGGTGATGAAACCACACCCGGCCTCGCAAAGCCGCCGGGCCAGCAGCAACTGACGCCCGAGCGTGGAATGACGAGTCTTGACTCGCAGTGCGGTGTTGAAACGACCGGTGTCGTAACGCCGGACCAGCGCCGGGTCTTCATCGGTGAGATCAAAGGCCCGGCGACCACGGCCGAGCAACAGGTCGAAGGCCTGTTGCTCGAAGCGGTCCAGCCCGTCCATCATTCCGCTGGTGTCGGCTTGCCGCACCAGCCGGTCCAGTGATTGTCGCAGGCTGCGGCGATCGACCAGCCGACGCCGTGGAAGGTTCAGTGTCAGGTTCTGGTTAACCGGCCCGTCACCAAGCGGATCGAACGGGGCAAAAGCCGCGCCCAGTTCTCCGGCCGTGGCCGCCTCGAGCAACCTGAGTCGCTCCTTGTTGAACTGGGGATCGGGTTCCTGGTGGCTCAGGTAGACCTGGGTCGGCATCCCGGTGTGGGGGTGATTGGTGCCACGCAGTCGCGTGACGATCGATCCCATTCCGATCTGGTTGCCGGCGCCACCTCTCATCACGTCCTGGGCACCACCGGTGTGATTGGAATTGCCGTGGGTGAATGAACGCACGATAGCCATCCGGTTGGCCAGTCGTGCCAGCCGGGGAAACGTGGTGCCGAAGGTGACCCCGGGCAGGCTGGTTGCCAGTTCGCCGGTCACGCTGCGGATTTCGGCCGGGGCCGTCATCTTCGGGTCAAATGTCTCGACCTGGCTTGGCCCCCCGGTCAGGAACAGCAACACGATCGACTTGTCACGGAATGCGGTTGGTGCCGCGGCCTGGGCTCGCAGCAGATCCGCCAGGCCCAACGAACCGCCGGCCAGCCCGAGTGAGCCAATGGAAATGGCTTCGCGGCGCGAGATGCCTCCGCAGTCGCGGGAACCGGGGCTGGTGAACACATTGAGCATATGCTGATTCTATCGGCGATTGTTGATGTGAGACAACAGGAGGCGGTGTTGCAGCCTGTTATCGTCGGCGTCGGACAATGGTGATCCCACAGCCCAGCAGCAGCCCCAGGAGTGTTGTGGCAGAGATCCAGAGACCGCGATGGAAACTCGCGGGCTGGAACTCGAACCGCAGCCTGTGTTGTCCAGCGGCCAGGGCGACGCCGCGACACAGTCCATTGGTCCGAAGAATGGGCAGGGGACGCCCGTTGCTGGTGGCCATCCAGCCGTCGTGAAAAAGGTCGGCGAGCACAAGGATGCCGTCACTGGTCAGTGTCGCATCGATCTCAACCGTTTGAGCCCGGTCGGTCACCAGGGTGACACTCTCCCTTGCGCTGGACCCCACCGGGTTTCCCGCGACATGCTGTGGAGCCGTTTCCAGGATCACGGTCTCGCCAGGAACAAACCGGCGTGACGCGATCGTATCGAGAATGGCCTGGGGCCGTGTCACCAGCAGGATATCCCGGCAGATGGTGACGCGGGGCAGCACGTTGGGCACGTCATAAATCCAGTAGCCGCCCCCGGAATCCGACGTGTGGCCACGGAGGTGTTGGTCGAGAGTCGGAAGCTGGCGACGACTGATCAGCGTGCCAACGTGCAACACGGCATGCAACTTGGGTGAGACGGCAGCCGATGTTCGACGCAGCAATTCGGTCTTGGCTCCGGGGTTGATCGAAAAGGCATCGATGCCGAACAAACCGGCGGAGTTGTCGGGCAACAGGGCCAGGGTGCGTTCGGCTGTGTTGAAGTTGTATCCGGGCACGGTAGCCGCCACCCGACCGGGATTCTCGGGCAGCAGATCGAGCGTAACTGGCGGTGTTTCATAAAAGTCTCCGGGTGCCAGTTCGAGCAGCCGGGTGGCGGCCAGGCCAAGGTCACAGCAGACCAGCAACAGGCACAGAGAGCCGACGTGCCGCGGTTCCAGCCGTCGCGCTGTCAGGCAGATGCCCGCAGCAACCAGGGCCGTGATTCCCCCGGCGAACCCGGCCCACTCCATTCCGGTCATCTTGCTCGTGGGCGACACGAGGCTCCACTCGCGGCGAAACACCGCGTCTGAGTTTCCGTGACCGAATAGCCAGTCTGGTCCAAGGCTTTCGGGGGCGAACCGTGTGACCAGGCCCAGGGCCAGCAGTGCGATTCCGGTGACCGCCAGGGCCACGGCGGTGGTTCTCCAGCTGCGCGCCGTCGATGTCCCGGGTTGCTTGATCAGGTGGTCGAACCCGAGTCCGCCAAGAACGGCGAGAGCCAACGACGTCAGAATCAGGAAACGGGCGGGCACGTGGATGGTATCGAATCCCGGCAGGTGCCCCAGCAGCAGGAAGGCTCCCCCGTGTCGTCCGAATGCCAGGACGAGAGACAGCGCCAGTCCCCAGCGAAAGATGCGGGCCGTGTCCGGGGCCCGGCACCAACCAATGACGGCCAGGGGCAGTGTGAGCAACCCGGCGTAGATTCGGACATCCATGAAGAGCACCTGCAGCCGGTGATCTCCACCGGTGGACCCAGGCAACAGCAGTTGCAGCAGGAAGTGGGGCGGGAGCGAGCCGTCCATCTGTTGCTCGTAACTCAGCCCGGTTCCGCGTTCGGTGGCCAGCAGGGTGTCCAGGCAATACCACAGTTGCGGAGCGGCCAGTCCGAGTCCCACAACCAGGGTCACCGTTGTGGCCAACACGGCCCAGCCCATCTTGCGTGCACGGTTCTCTCGGCGGGCCTCGCAGACAATTCCCAGTACCAGTGCCAGGATGGTGTAGAACAGGATCTGTGGATGGGCTCCGGAGGCCTGTGCGGCGAGTGCCAGGCCGGCCCACGTGGCCGGCCACAGGCTGTGGGTCCGGTTGGCTTTCAACCAGAGTGCCAGCACCAATGGCGTCCAGGCCACTGTTGTCAGCAAAGTCGCCCCGGGAATCACACCGACGAACGTGCCGCCGAAGACAAACACCACGGCCGCCAGCGTGGCGCCCAGGACGCCACCACCCAGTTCTCGCACCAGGAGCATTGTTCCAGCGACGGCCAGCAGGTGATGAAACAACAGGAACAACGACCAGGCCGTGCCCGGGGAATTGACGAGGTGAAAAATGATCGCCGGTGGATAGACACCGCTGCACTCGTTTTCACCCTGCAACGGATAGCCCAGGAAGCCATGCCGATACCACAACGGGATTTCACCCTCGGACCGTTGTTGCGCATTGCTGACCTGCAGCGGAACGTACACGCGGGCCTGGTCCCACGCTTCGAATGTCCCGTCGCCGGTCACCACGGGACGATAGACCAGTGCGGTCAGTACCAGCACCAGTAGCCATCCCCGTAGCCACGCTCGAGGTGAAATGTCCGACGGGTGTTGGGCGTCGTTGACACCGGTCACGGCTGGAGGATCACTCGCGGAGGATTCACACTGCTGCCACTGCCACCGTTGCTACCGCTGGTAAATTGGCAGGAAACCGTTTTCCAGTTGCAGGATCGTCGCGTTGATCGACGTGGTGTAGACAGGGCCGATGTAACCCTCCAGCCACGCCCCCGAGCTCGACTGGGTCCGCAACAGCTGCTTCTTGATCTCACCGTAGTACTTCGACCACTTCTCCTCGCCCATGCGGTACATCACCTGCGAGAAGTAGTAGTGCGTGTAGTGCCAGTGTCCGAAGCTGCTGGAGACACCGCGTCCGGGCCACACGTGCTTCTCGCAATAGGTCATCATCTTGGTGACCTGGTCGGTCTTGTACTCGCCCGAGTTGAACATGCAGGCGACTGCTGCCGCGGTGATCGGTGGCCGGGCTCCTCCGCTCTGGCCAAACCGGTAGCGGATTCCACCATCGGGGGTCATGCAGTCGCGGATGTACTTCTGGGCCCGGTCGATGATCTCCTTGGGCACGGGAATTCCCGCGTTGCGACAGGCCCGCAGGCCCTGGACCTGCGTGATGCAGGTTGACCCCTCATCGAAATCGTTGCCGTCCTTGGCCGAGACATATCCCCAGCCGCCCCGGGTTGTCTGGGCCTTGGCCGAAAAGTCCACCGCCTTGACAAGCACCTTCTTCAGGTCGGCACGTCGCTTCTTGTCCTCCTCCTCGCCGTAGACCTGCGAGAGGAACAGCATCGAGAAGCCATGTCCGTAGGTGTAGCGGTAATCGCTCTTGTAGCCGATCAGGCCACTGGAGCGGGACTGTCCGACCAGGAAATCGACGGCCTGGGCCACCTCGTCGCGGTGTTTTCCCGTGGTCGTGGTTGAACCCTCGGCCAGCAGCGCATTGGCTGCCAGGGCGGTCATCGCCACGCGGTACTGTCCGCCACGGGCTTCCCAGTAACCCTGCCGACGTTGTTCCCGCTTGAGATACTCCAGTGCCTTGTTCAGGGCACGGATCACCTTGGGGTCCTTCTGCTTTCGGGCCGCCTCAAGCGGCGACACGCCCGGTCCCGCCAAAAGTGCCATCATCAACAGGGCAGTGATCGATCGGATCAAAGGACAGGTCCTCGTGTCGGGGAACTCAGCCATTGTCCCGCGGGGTCCCCAACAGGGCAAGGCCGTTACGATCAGAGACTCTCCCGGGTGTTGTCCACGTGGTCCCGGGGCAGCGTCACCCACAGCATCAGCATCAGCAGCCCAATGCAGAGGGCCGCGACCCCCGCAACCGAGACGATGGCCGTTCCGAGGATCGAAACACCCTGTTGTTTCGCATCGGCTTCGAGCCAGCCGATGAATGGATCGAACCAGGTCGAGACCAGTAGCCCCGATGTCAGGTTGAACAACCCGACGGCCGTGGCCCGGGCGGCCGGATCGATGACGTCGAACGAAGCGGTCCAGAAATTGGCCTGGTAGGCACCCAGTCCCAGTCCCAAAAGCAGCATGGCAATTCGCAGGACCACCAGGTTCTCCTGCGTTCCGACAATCACCAGGCAGGGTGTCAGCAGCAACCAACCCGCCAATTCCACCTGGATCCGTCCCCGGAAATTCCGCCGCACCAGCCGATCGGCCAGCAACCCACCCAGCAGCAGCCCGGACATGCTGCCGATCTGGATCCAGAGTGTCGAGAAACTGCCGACATCCTCCTGGTTCCATCCCAGTGATTCGTGAAACACGTTGTGGAAGTGCTGCGGCAGCCAGAATCGTGAAATCCGGATCACGATGGCCGAGCAGGCGAACGTCAGGTACATCAGGTGAAATGTTGGCACACGGACGACCTGCCCGAGCGTCTGCCAGAAATTGCCGCCCTCGGTGCCGAGTCCGCGGTCGTCAGCCCGTTCGGTCCGGGCCGGTTCCTTGAGCACTTTCAACAAGATCAACCAGGCCAGGCCGCCTGCGGCGGCGAAGGCGAAATGGGACAACCGCCAGCCGTGAACCAGCCACGAGTCGGGTGTGCCGGGAATGTGTTGTGCGGGCAGATCGGCAATGGCGCCCCCGTACTTGCCCGCGACGATCACCGCCACGTTGTAACTGAACAGGTAAATGGCCATGGCCCGTGAACGGGCGTGGGGTCGGAAGCAATCGGCGATCGCACCTGCCATGGCCGGTACGGCACACGCCTGGGCCAGGCCCAGCAGCGCCCGCCCGATCAGCAACTCGGGCAGGTTGCTGACCAGTCCCATCGCGGCCAGGCAGACCGTGCTGGCCAGCAGGCTGGACAGGATCACTCGGCGACGCGAGTAACGGTCCGAGAGATAGCCGGCAAACAGTTGTGAAAAACAGTAGGGGATCTGCCAGACGGGACCGACCCAGGCGAGTTGAGATTCGTCCAGCCCCAGTCCACCCTCGGCAACCGGCAACAACAACGACGGCTGGATGTAGTTGATCAGGTTGCGGTGCGCGTAGATCGCGAAGTAGGTGATCGCGACATAGGAGAGCAGGTACCAGCGGTCTGGCGTGCCGGGACTGGTGGACTCCGCCGACTTCACGCCCGGTCCTCCAGTTCCGGATACAACGGCAACGTGATCAGTTCGCCACCGGCCACGGCCGAGCGGTCAGCGGCCTCCATCACCTCGACGCACCGCAGGCCCTCTTCCCATCCCAGGCATCCGCGGTACTCCGGGTCGTCGATCCACTTGACGAAGTCGGCCAGTTCCAACCGGTAGGCGTGGTCGAATCCCAGGTCATCGAATCGCTCGAAATGTGTTTCCTCGTCGTCCCGGTGCCGCCAGTGGATGTCCAGGTGTTCCATGAAGGGTTCAAACCTCAGGCCCCCGTTCTCGAACATCACGATCGGGCCCCCGGCCTCGCGGAACTTCCACGGGGGGAAGACCAGCGACGCGGTCAGCGTGGCCACGGCCCCGGATTGAAACGTCAAGGTGACGTGCATCGTGTCGGGAAAATCGTAGCGGGTGTCGACCTGTGGCGGGGACACGGCACGGACGGTGGCCACGTCGCCGCACATGGCCCGCATCCAGTCGATGATGTGCACGCCGATGACCGGCAACAGGCCGCCGCAGGCATCGCGCCGGGTCCACCAGCCCTGGTGATCGTACTGCCGGGCGTCGTGGTAGGCACACGACGTGATGGCCAAAGGCTGGCCGAGTTGTTCCTTGAGCTCGATCATCCGTCCCCAGGGCGGCCGCAGCCGTCGCTTGTGCCCGACCATCAATCGCACGTTGGCGTCGCGGCAGGCCCGGACCATCTCCCAGCATTCCGGGACCGTGTTGGCCATCGCCTTCTCGCAGTAGACATGGCAACCGGCCGCGGCCGCAGCCACGGCGATCTCGCGGTGAGTGAAATTGGGGCTGGTGATTGCCACCGCGTCGATCGACTCGCTGGCGATCAGCGTCTCGTGGTTGTCGTACTGGGCCACATCCAGGCCGGTGACCTCGACGAACCGCGCTCGCCCATCGGGATCGGGATCGGAAACGGCCACCACGTCTCCGAGTTCGCTGATGTAGCGGGCGAACTGGGGACCAAAGTCGCCGGAACCGAACACGGCAAACCGCAACCGCTTGTCACTCATGGCAGCTCTTACCTGACGATCTGGGTGAGGGTCTTTTGGGGAGTCGTGTGATGTGAGACACCAAAGGTGGCTAGGGAATCTCCGGGTGATTCAACGGCAGGCCCACGGCACCGGTGTTGTCGAAGCGGTGAACGACCAGGTTGTCGAGTGACGCGGCCAGCAGGATGTCGCGGTTGGGACCCACGAAGGTCACGTCGGTTGGTCCTCTCAGGGCCTCGCCCATCCAGTCCTCGGCAAACAGTGTCAGCAGTCGCGATTCCAGGTCAAAGACGTAGATCGCATCGGGGCGGTGACAGGCGATCCACAGCCGGCCCTCGGTGTCGAAGGCGATCCCGTCGGGGATGTGTCGTGGCATGTGCACGACCCGCTCGAGCTTACCGGCGGAACCGTCCTCGAGAATCGGGATTCGCGCGATCGCCGAACCGAATGTCTCGACGAAATACAGGTGCGTCTCGTCGGCATCCAGCGCGATCGCATTGGGGGTGTCGACCGGATCGGGATACCAGGGAATCGCTTCACCGCCTCCGGGTTCGATCCGGTAGATGCGGCCGTTGAGTTCACCCGACCAGTCGCCGCTGTCGGAGAGGTACATGCGACCCTGCCGGTCGAAGGCGGGATAATTCGTGCACAGGAACCCCTCGTCACCGGCCGGAGCGGCGTAGACAGAGACCTCGCCGTCGGGGGTGATCTTGAGAACGTCGCCGGCGGTGTGAGCGGCGTAAAGGTTTCCGGCAGCGTCGACCGCGGTGCCCAGGCAACGGGCCTCGGTCGAGCTGAACTGGTGTCCCTGGTTGGTCTCGAGGTCCAGCCGATAGACCTGGCAACCGGTTCCGGTCGTGTAGGCCGTTCCGTCGGGTCCCACCCCGATCGACTCGGGATGATCGACGCCGCGGATGTGAACGATGTCGTGGATGTCGAAGGGTGTGATGGCGGTCATGGGTTTCTCGATCAGGAGAATCAGATGAGTGGCAAGGCGTTGTCGCGGTCGTGGAACGTGCGGAGATTGAGGGCCTGGTAGGGGTGGGCCTGGACGTAATCCCAGTCCAGCTCGATGCCCAGTCCGGGCCGATCCTCGAGAGTGATCGCACCGTCGACCACCCGGGGACCCTCGACCTGCACCTCGTCGAGCCAGGGTCGATGGCGGCAGTGTTCGAGGATCAGGAAGTTGGGCATCGCTGCTGCCGCATGGGCGGCCGCGGCCAGGGCCACCGGCCCGTACGGATTGTGTGGAGCCACGGTCACGTTGTAGACCTCGGCGTAGGACGCGATCCGCATCAGTTCACTGATGCCACCGGCGTGGGCGATGTCGGGTTGAACCACGTCGACAGCTCCACCCTCCAGCCACTCGCGAAAACCCCAGCGTGTCATGTTGCGTTCGCCCGCGGCAATCCGGACATCGGGGAAGGATTGCCTGAGCGAGATCAGTCCATCGGGGACATCCATGTTCACCGGTTCCTCGACGAACAACATCCCGACCTCGTCGCGGAGTCCCTCGGTGAGCCGGTGAGCGGCCTGGAGGCTGAAGATGCCACCGCAGTCGATCATCAACTCGACATCTGGCCCACCCGCCTCGCGGATCTCCTTGGCCACGGCCAGGGCGACGTCGACCTGTTTCTCGTCATCGTAGGGTTCCACGTACCGTCCGGGACCAAACTTGAACGCGTCAAACCCCTCGGCCGCGGCCGTTTGCATCTCCTCGCCCTGGCTGGGCAGGCCCAGGTCGCCCCGGGCATACAGGCGGATTCGGTCGCGGACGGCTCCGCCGAGCAGCTTGTAGACGGGCTGGCCGGTCACCTTGCCCAGGATGTCCCACAACGCCTGGTCGATTCCGCTGGCCGCACTGGTGGCCACCACGCCGTTCCGCCACCAGTAGAACCGCCGCATCTGTTGCCAGATGTAATTGATGCGGGTTGGGTCCTGCCCGACCAACAGGTCGGCCAGGTGGCCCTCGATCATGGCCATCACCGCCAGCTCGTGGTACTCGGTCGTCGCCTCGCCCAGCCCGACCACGCCCTCGTCGGTCTCGATCCGTACGAAGATCCAGTTGCGTGCCGGCGAATGTCCGCCGGGGCCGGGGATGCCCATCAGGTGAGCCGTGACACTGGTGATCTTCATGAGCTGGCCTCCGGCGAATGCTGTGTTGGTGTCTGTGTCGGTTCCGGGGATGCCGTGTCGGCGGTCACCGGTTGTGAGGGATCGTTCTCGGAACGGATTGGTCGTATGCGATCGTAGAAAAACAGCGCGGCGGTGGCGAACAGGCCGGCAACCGAAGCCAGCAGGATCGACCGCCACGACTGGAACGTGTCGAGGTCGGGATTCCAGATCGTCTTGGAAGTCCAGCCGTAAACCGTTTCGCCCAGGCCCGAGAACGTGATCGCGAAACCGATGGCGGTGGGTCTCAGCCGATCACCGATGTGTTCGGTCAGGTAACCCCCGTGTGACCACCGCATGAACTGCCGCGCGAATTCGAAAACAGCAACCGACGCGAACAGGTGCCAGGCGATCTGGCTGAGGCCGATGCAGGTTGCCGCAGCCGAGAAGCCACCGATCATCAATACCGCGGCGATGCCCGGGGCCCGTCGTCCGGCCAGCGCGCCAACAGCCAGTCCACCGGGAATCCACATCAGGGTTTTCAACAACGTCAGCCAGATCCAGCCATTGTCCGACGAGCCGTCCTTGAGTCCCAGTTCCTCGGCCCGGTAGGGCAAGTAGTAATTGGATGTTCCGAAGACCGCCCCGCCGAACAGGCACAGGGGAATCACCAGGGCCCAGAAGGTGGGCATCGTGGCCAGGGTCCGCAGGTCCTCCAGTGTCTGGGCCAGGTCTGGTGGTGTGTCTCGCTGGAATCGCCCGGGCCGTTGGCCCCAGAGACCGATCAGCAAGGCGCAGGTCCCGGTGGTGCCGGCCAGGATCCAGAAGAGCAATTCGAAGTCGGCCAGTGTTGGGACGTTTGTCAGTGGCGCGAGGTTGACCAGCCGGCGGAATGCCTCGGTGGTCTGGCCATCGGCGAACAGCCCGCCCACCTCGTCCCGGTACAGCAGCACCCGTCCGCAAATTGGACCCAGCAGGCTGCCGACTCCCATCGAGGTCATCAGCAACCCGTTGGCGAATCCCTTGCGATGCGTTGGGACCATCTGCACCAGCGACAGCCCGGCGATCCACATCAGCGCACCGGTGAAACCCTGCCAGATGGCAATCAGCGAGATGGTCTGGGGGGCCGGGTGACTGGCCAGCGTGATCGGCACCGCCAGCTTGCCCAACAGTGCCAGGGACCAGACGATGCGTTCGCCGAACAGTCGCGAGAACAACCCGGCCAGGATCGGGCCGATGATCCAGGGTGTCACCCGCCAGATTGCGGCCGTGGCGTACATGCTCTCGGGAAACGAGCTGCCGGTCGCCTGGGCCGCCGCCTCGCGGGCACCCAGGTACAGTGGCAGCGCGTAGTCGAGCAGGTTGGCGTAGAAGAAGCTGACCAGGGCCACGGGGATCACCACGCCCAGCCGCGCGGTGCCCGACAGTTGGTCGGGTTGGAGGGCTGGAACTGCGGTGGTCGGGGTATTGGCCATGCTCGTTCATTCTACGGCGGGGAGAAAGGTGCGTGCCACGCACGCGGCCCACTTGCCCCGGTGACCCGGATTGGCTGCAATGAACCTGACGCGACCAGCAGTAGGTTCATCCAAGAGGACACACCGATGATCTCCAGACCACGACGGCTTGTTTGTACGATCCTGTTTCTGCTGGCCGCAGTTGTGTCGGCAAGAGCGGCCGAGTTGCCCTCGACGGTTGCCAAGGGGGCGCGGCTGGTCGAGGTGTTCTCCAGCGCGGCATTTCACGAGGGTCCCACCTGGGACCCGGTCACCGGCAAGCTCTACTTCACCGCGTTCTTTGGCGGCGATCCGGCCAACCAGCAGATCATCCGGCTGGATGGACCCGGCAAGGGGACCGTCTGGCTGGACAAGTCCGAGGGTGTCAACGGCACGTGGCTGTCGCTGGACGGACGGCTGCTGGGAGCCCAGGCCTACGGGCACCGCCTGATGAGCTACTCGTTCGGCCCCAGGGGGCCCGGGGATGCCAGGGCACTCGCGGTCAACATGAAATGGCACCAGCCCAATGACGTGTGTCAAACCCCCAATGGGAACATCTATTTCACCGACCCCGACTTTGCCAACAAGAAGACCAGCAAGGTCTACCTGATGACCCCCGATCGAAAGATCCGGCTGATCATCCAGGACATGCCATTGCCCAACGGGGTGATCGCCTCCAACGATGGCAAGGTGCTTTACGTCGGCGACAGCGAACGGAAGATGTGGCGGTCGTATCCGATCAAGGCCGATGGCACCACCGGCGCCGGCAAGGACTTCTTCGACCCGGGAACCAAGAACATGTCGCCCCCGGATGGGATGACGATTGATGCCCTGGACAACCTGTATTTCACCGGTCGTGGTGGTGTCTGGGTGGCCTCGCGAGCCGGCAAGCCGGTCGGGTTCATTCCAACCAAGGAGTTTTGCGCGAACGTGACGTTTGGTGGAGCCGATGGAAAGACGCTGTACCTGACCTGCAACACCAAGGTGTATTCGCTGGCGATGACCGTCAGTGGAGGCGAACACGCGGTGCGGGCCAAGCGGAAGGCCGCGAAGAAAAAACCAAAGGAATTCAAGGCGACCTGCCCGGTGCTGGGTGAACCCGCCGCGCAGGACGCGATGGTGATGTACCGTGGCAAGAAGCTCTACTTCTGCTGCCAAAGTTGCCCGGACATCTTCAACGTGAGCCCCAATGTCTACAGCACAGCGGTCCACCTGCAGTGGTTCCAGACCGAGCAGATCGCCCAGGTGGCCTGCCCACTGAAGGGTCACGGGCTGGACGACGTGTTGTCGGTTGCCGTGGAAGTGGGTGGCGTCAAGGTGAAGGTGTGTTGCGCCGGTTGTGCCAAGAAGCTGAAGTTGCTCAAGGGCGACAAGAAGGTGGCCGCCGTTTTCGCCAAGCTGGACAAGGGTTTCACCGTGCAGACGAAGTGCCCGGTCAGCGGGAAGGCGATTGACCCGATCTACGAGGCGACCTACCAGAAACACAAGATCTGGTTCTGCTGCCCGAAGTGTCACAAGGCGTTTTTGGCGAATCCCAAAAAGTACATCGCCAAGCTGCCACAACTGAAGACCGCGAAGAAGAAGTAGCGGCTCACAGCAGTCCGTAGATCACGACCTGCAGTGCCAGGGCCACGGCGGCACCGATCCGGATCAGCCGGGCGGCCCGCGGGTCGGTGTTGTCACCGTCGGGTGCAATCCGGCATGTCAGCACCCACAGCAGCAGGACGGCCGGGATCGCCACGAAGACCCAGCCCACCAGTGACAGCGGCACCGCCGCCATCGCGGTCCGAATGGCATCGCCGATCTGGTGCAGGAAGGTTGTTGTCATCACACCACCGTCAACACGGTTTTTTCGTCGGGTTCTCGTCGGGTCAGCAGACTGACAGTCACCACCAGCGTGGCGGCGACCACGAAGCCCCAGATCGAGTAATACAAGAACGGTTCGTCAATCTGGAACAGGGGAGCTATGCCCAGGCCGGAACAGACGGTGTCGTTGTTGAGCAGGAACTGACCGACAGTTGTCACCAGCCCACCCAGGAACCCGACCAGTGCCCCGGTGCCGGTGGCCCGTTTCCAGAGTGTTCCGGCCAGGAGCACGGCCAGTGCCGGACCCTGGAAGAAGGACATCAGTGTCTGGAAGATCGTGTAGATGCCCTCGTCGAGCCGGGCCATCACCAGGGCACACCCGATGGCCCACACGACCAGGCCCGCCGTCACCCACCGTCCGAATCTCAGCATCGACCCGGCGTCAGCCCCGGGCGCCACGAATCGCTTGTAGATATCGTGGGCGACCAGGGTCGATGCGGAATTCAGGTAGCTGTCGACGCTGGACATCAGTGCCGCCAGGAACGCTGCCAGAAAAATGCCCCGCAGCCCCGGCGGCAACAACCCGGCCACCAGTTGCGGAAAGGCGTGGTCGCCCTGCTTGAGGTCCGGATACAGGAGAACGGCAATCAGGCCGGGCCCGACGATGATCACCGGGATCAGGCTCTTGAGCGTCGCTCCCCAGACATAGGCCGCCTGGGCCTGCAGCGGGCTGGCTGCCCCGAGTGATCTCTGCACGATTGCCTGGTTGCCGATCCAGTAGGCGGGACTGAGGATCAGGGCCAGCCCAAAGAGTATGCCGGTCCAGGGGAATGGCGTGTCGGTGTCGACCGGCAACACCAGCGCTTTCTGGGCCGGCTCCAGCTGTTCCCAGAATGCCACCGGTCCCCCCAGTTCGACCAGGCCCATCACCAGGATGCCCAGGCAACCGACGATCATCACGGTGCACTGGACCATGTCGGTGTACACCACCGCCGCCAGGCCCCCGACGATCGTGTAGGCACCGGCCAGTCCGGCGGTGACCAGGATGCAGGTCACCTCGCCCCACCCAAACAACTCCGACATCATGCGTGCACTGGCCAGCAACATCACGCCCAGGTTGCAGGCCATGAAGATCTGCCAACAAATCGACAACGCCGTTCGGACCCTGACGTCGAAGCGTCGCTCGAGGTACTCGGGAATGGTCGCCACGCCCGTGCGCCAGAAGAAGGGAATGAACACCAGTGCGCCGACGATCATTGCCGGAACGCACCCGATCCACTCGAAGTTGGCCACGGCCATCCCGTGCCCGTAGGCTGCCCCGCCGACCCCGATGATGTCCGGGCCCCCGATATCGGTGGCGACCAGTGACATCCCGATCGCCCACCATGGCAATCGTCGCCCGCCCAGGAAGAAGTCCTCGCCGGTGCGGATCGATCTGCCGACCCACAGGCCGAGCCCAAGCGTGCCGGCCAGGTAGAGGCCCAGGAGGACAAAGTCGAGCGTGTTGAGCGTGGTGGACATCGGCCGTGGCCGCCTGTCATAGTCAGGGCCGAGCGGTTGCCAGTGGGTGTTTGAGAAGATCATCAACTGGGCTACGATGCGATTCAACCCCGCACGATCCGTTGTCTGTTTTCTGTTCCGATTTCGAGTTGCCAATGTTCTCCGCCCGTATTCGTCGCTGCGTGATTCTTTGCCTGTTGTCGTGTTGCCTGGGCGGCTCTGCACGGGGCGACAACTGGCCAGACTTTCGCGGGCCCAACCGCGACGGTCGGATTTCGACGGCGCGGTTGCCGCTGCGGTGGAGCGAAAAGGAAAACGTCACCTGGAAGGTGGAATTGCCGGGCCGTGGCTGGTCGACACCGGTGGCCTGGAACGAGCAATTGTGGATGACCTCGGCCGAGGAGGATGGCAAGTCGCTGCTGGTGTTGTGCGTGGGACTCGACGGAAAATTGAAGCATCGGGTGAAGGTGTTTGAGGTCGAAAAGCCAGCCCCGATCAACCGGCTCAACAGCCACGCCAGTCCGTCACCGGTGATCGAGGACGGTCGCGTGTACGTCCACTTTGGGACCAGTGGCACCGCCTGCCTGGACACCGCGACGGCAAAAATTCTCTGGACGCGTCGCGACGTGAATCTCGATCACCAGGAGGGCGCCGGTTCGTCACCGGTTCTTTTTGGCAACCTGCTGATCTTTCATTGCGACGGACGAGACCGGCAGTACATCGCGGCGTTGAACAAGAAGACGGGCAAGACCGCCTGGCAGGTCGAGCGTTCCATCGATCTCACGAAAACCCCCTCGCATGCCCGCAAGGCGTTCTCGACTCCGCTGGTGGTGGGAAGTGACAAGGCCCCGGTGTTGGTCAGCCCGGCTGCCCAGGGGTGCTATGCCTACGATCCGCGAGACGGCCGCGAGTTGTGGCACCTGAAGTACAAGGGCTTCTCGGCGGTGCCCAGGCCCGTGGCGTTCGATGGACTGGTTTATGTCGTCACCGACTTTGCCCGTCCGCACCTGCTGGCCGTTCGCCCCAACGGTCGCGGTGACGTGACCGAAACGCATGTCACGTGGACGGCCACGGCCCAGATGCCCTCGACCCCGTCACCGGCCATTGCCGATGGCTTGATCTACACCGTCACCGACAAGGGTGGCGTGGCCTGCTGCCTCGACGCCAAGACCGGCAAGCTGCACTGGCGGCAGCGACTGGGGGGCAACTTCAGCGCGTCGCCCATTGTTGCCGGCGAACGGGTCTACTTTTTCGATCGCGAGGGAAACACGACCGTGATGCAACGAGGCCGCCAGGCCAAGGTTCTCGGTGTGAATCGCCTGGACAACGGGCTGATGGCCTCGCCAACCGTCGTTGGCGACAACCTGTACCTCAGAACTCGCACGGGGCTGTATCGAATCGAGGCCACCGGACGCTAGCCGACGCTGCGCCGATGGCCTCGAAGCGAGTGCCGTTGGGATTCGCCGCCAGCGAATCAGGCCTCAGTCTCCTTTTCCTTTTCAGCGGACTTCCGGCGGGGCTGGTCCTCGCGGGATTTTTTGCCGCGCTCGGGCCGCTGGGGTCGGTCGCCGCCGCCTTGCCCGGGTCGCCTGGCGCCCTCGGGCCGCTGCCCCCGGTTGCGGAAGGACTCGAAGACTTTCTTGAGTTCACCCTTGTCGAGCGCGCCATCCTTGTTGGTGTCGCCGCGTTCGAGCATCTGGCCCATCCGACCGGGCAGTTCGTCTCGTTCGAGCTTCCCGTTCTTGTTGCGATCGAGTCGCTCGACCAGGGCCTCGGGGCTGGGCTGGCCACCGGCGTTGCCTTCGGCACCGGGTCGTCCACCCGAGCCACCGCGTCCGCCGGCTGATCCGGGTCGTCCACCCGAGCCACCACGTCCGCCGGCCGATCCGGGTCGTCCGCCCGAGCGACCACGTCCACCGGCCGATCCGGGTCGTCCGCCCGAGCGACCACGTCCACCGGCCGAACTGCGACCTCGTGATCCGGGTTGTCCGGGTCGACCACCGAATCCGCCTCGTTGGCCGCTTCGCTGTCCACTACGCCCGAAACCGGGCCGGCCACCCTGTTGGGACTGGGGAGGGCCGGGGAGTTCGTTGGCGGTGATGCGACCGTCGTTGTTGCGATCGAGTCGCTTCAACATGGTGGCGATGTTGTTGATCTCTTCGGTCGACAGGGCGCCATCGCGGTTTCGATCAAAAATCGAAATCAGCGGATGGCCACCACGTCCGTCGGGTCCCTGGGGACGCCGGTCACCGCCAGGCCGTTGGCCGTCGCGGGGATTCAGGCGATCAAAACCACGGGGAGCACCGGAGTTTCCGTTTCGATCTCCACCGCGTCGCACGTCGGGTCGGTCACCCTCGGGCCGTTTGCGGTTGTCGCCATCACGACGGGCGTCGGGTCGTTTGCGTTGATCGCCCCTGCGACGAGCCTCGGGTCGCTCGCGTGGCTTGTCTTTCTCGGCGGCCGGTTTGTCCTTCTCGGCGACAGGTTTGTCCTTGTTGGGACTCTCGTCGGCTGTTGTCGGAAGGCTGAACAGGATGCCCAGCCCCAGCACGGCCACGGCCGCGATCAACGTGTGTTTCATTGAAGTCATGAAGATCTCCGGTTTCTTGTTTCCTGGCCCGCCAGGAAAAGGGAATTGTTCAGTCACGTCCCTGGATGTGTGTCTCTACTTCCGGCGCTTCCGACTGGCCTGGGCCGTGCGGGCCAGGACAATGTCGAAAGTGGCCAACTGGTAGGTGCCGCCGGGCACTTTTTTCTCCTGGGGGGCCACCAGCAGGTTGGACTGCCGGGCCGATCGGTCGCGGGCGATATTGGGATCGCCCTTGAAGTACAGCTGGGTGATCAGCTTGCCGTATCCGGGAGCCTGGACCATGTAATGGATGTGGGCCGGGCGAACAGCTCGTCCGGCACGGTAGGCGGCTGGCCGGATCGTCTCGTATTCGTAGTATCCCGTCTCGTCGGTCACCAGCCGGATCCGGTTGCGGAACTCGTGCCAGGCGGGTGGCTTGCGGGGATCGGTCATGTCGTAGCGGCCCTGGTGATCGGCCTGCCAGACATCCAGCACGGCGTTGGTGATGGGTTTCCTGGTGTCAAAACCCCACAGGCGGCCACGGACAACCAGCGGCGTTCCCTGGGCCAACGGTGCTGTCACCTTACCGCGGAAAGGGGCTCCGGGAACGTGGTAGGGTCCGAGAATGTCCGGGTGCGTCTGTTCCCAGGTCGCGGCCGGGGCGACCTGCGGGATGCCCTTCTTGTCCAGGAAGTCCTGGTAGTTGTGGACATCGAGCGTGGCGTCGGTCGGCGCGGCGTCCTCGGCCAGCAGCAGCGAACGGCCGCCCATGGCGGCCAGTCCGGCCAGGCCCTGGCACAACAGGTTGCGTCGATCGAGATCGGTCATGAGGAGGTTCCGGCTTCGGTGTGTTTGGTCGTTGAGGTGGGGTTGTTGAATCAATTTCTTGACCGTCGCCCGCCCTGGCGTCCCGGATCTGTGACCGGAATGGCTGTCTTCCAGTCTACACCCAGACGGCGTCCCTGCGGGACGTGAACTTGCATGGTCTTTTGCTGGAATTCCGAGACCAGCAGGGCAAAGTCGACCGCCTCGGCCACCCGGTCCGTCTGGGCTGTCACGTCGACGGCCGAAATCAAAAGCCCCTTGTCACCATAGGCACCTGGCTGGACCACCAGGATTCCGGGCTTGGACGACTCGAGTCCCAGTGGCTTCAGTTCCTCGGCTGTCGTCGCCACGCAGTACTGCACCTGTCCGATGTGGTTCTTTCCCCACGCCATCGGGGCCAATTGTTGCACGAGGCGGTTTCGGGTGATCTTGTCGGGCGAATAGATAATTGCCAGCGGCGTGTTGTCGCAGGAGCTGACATTGAGACCCAGGCGGACGTTTGCCAGCAACGGAAGCGGCCGCGCGATCGACCTGGCGTCGGGGTACTTCTTGAGGATCTCCTTCATGGCGGCGGCCATCTCGTCGGGCGATCGGAAGGCGAAGTCGGGACTGCGGCCGGTGCGGCACAGCCTGGTTTTCGCGTCGGGACCAAGCATGGCGAACACGGTGTTCTCGAGTTTCCCCGATCGGCCCCGAAACAGGCTCTCCAGGAACGGGGCTTCGGCAGCGCTCTCGTAGGTCAACGGACGAATACAGACAAAGCTGCGGCTGGCAGCGACGATGCCGGCGTGGGACAGGTAACTCCCGTCCATGCGTTGTTTGCCGGGTCACCAGATGCCCGAGATGCCGTGGCAATGCGGTGCGGCCGATACCAGCAGGATCGGTCGGCCGGTGGTTTTGGCCACGGCCAGCCCCTGCTTCACCGAGCTGTACCAGGCAATCCGCTCGGCGGCATCGGCCGGGGGAGCCGCCAGCGTTGTGGCCAGTGGCAACAGCAGCAATGCAATGGATCGTTTCATGTGTGCGTTGTCACCCTGTGAGAACGGGCCCGGCGTTTGGATTCCATTAAACACGGCCCCGGCGCGCGGGTATCGCGAAAAGACGACGAGCTTCGGGTGTTTTTTCAGTTTGTCTGACCGATGAGGTCATCGAAGTCGAGCGAGAAGGCCTCGTCGATCTCGCCGGCGGTGGCATCCGACAGCACGTCTCCGCTGTCCTTCGCTCCACCACCGGCCCCCCCGGCCAGCGTGTCGGTTCCGCCCTGTCCCTTGACCGAGTCGTCGCCGCCCTGGCCCACGACCGCATCGTCGCCGTTGGCACCGAACAGCGTGTCGTTGCCGTCGCCACCCAGCATGCTGTCGTCGCCGGAACCCCCGTTGAACACGTCGTTCCCGGCAAAACCGGCCAGGATGTCGTTTCCACCCTCGCCCAGTAGCCGGTCGTCGCCCGGGCCCGAGGCCAGCGTGTCGTCGCCGTCGCCCCCACGCAGTGTCGCCGTGCCGGTGTAGCCGCGTGCGTCGAGGAAGTTGGCCAGTTCGTCACCGGCGAGGTCGATGTTCTCGAGATCGGCCAGCACCAGCGACACGGTGCCGACCAGGCTGTTGTCGGTCACGGTGATGTCGCCCGAATCGGCGTGCACCAGCAGGTCGTTGCCGGTTCCACCATCCACCGTGTCGGCTCCCCCGCCGGTCTCCAGCAAGTCGTCGTCGTCGCCACCCAGCAGCTCGTCGTCGCCACCGCCGCCGTCCAGGCTGTCGTTCCCGGCCTGTCCCTGCAGCGTGTCGGTTCCGTCACCGGCCTCGAGGTCGTCGTTGCCGGCACCACCCGACAGGTTGTCGTTGCCCGAACCGCCCAGCAGGACATCGGCACCCAGGCCACCGGTGACCACGTCGTTGCCGTTGCCGCCCGAGAGCATGTTGCTGCCGTCGGCACTGGTGATCGAATCGTCGTCGTCGCCACCAAAGACCGTGTCATTGCCGGCTCCGGCATCGATCGTGTCGTTGCCGTCGTGGGTCACCAGGCTGTCGTTGCCACCACCGCCGTTGACCGAATCGGCCCCACGGTGACCCAGCACCGTGTCGTCGCCATCGCCGGAGTTCATCACGTCGTTGCCGGCCCGGCCCGCCAGGTTGTCGTTGCCGGAACCGCTGGTCAGCGTGTCGTCCCCGTTGAGCCCCACCAGCGTCACGTGGCCGGCGAACCCGCTGGTTGTCAGCTTGTTGTCGCCGTTGCCCGCCTTCAGGTAGGCGGTTTCCACGTTCTGGATGGTGTCGGTTCCCGCCCCACCGGTGGTCAACAGCGAGTCGGTCAACGTCATGTTGAAGTCGCCGAACTCCTGGACCTTGTCGGTTCCCTCGCCGCCGTCGATCGTGTCGTCGCCGGTGCCACCGGTCAGCTTGTCGTTGCCGGGGCCGCCGTCGAGGATGTCGTTGCCCACGCCGCCATCAAGCCGGTCGTCGCCTTCTTCTCCCAGCACGGTGTCGTTGTTGCCACCCTGGCCCCGCACGACATCGTTGCCCACGCCACCGCGGACAAGATCGCGACCGGATCCGCCCAGAAGGCGATCGGCCCGCGCGCCGCCCAGCATGGTGTCGTTGCCACCCTTGGCGTTGACGATCACCCGGCCGTCGAAGGCTGTCCCGTCGAACGTGTTGGCCGACGAACCGCCGGTGAGGTAGGTTTCCTCGAGATCCACCAGCACGTCGGTGCCCACGCCACTGAGGCTGGTGTCGGTGATGGTGAAGTCGACGTCGGCCGTCTCGCGCAGCTGGTCGTAGGCCGGGCCACCCTCGATGGTGTCGTCCCCGGCCCCGCCGGTCAGCGTGTCCTCGCTGCCCTGTCCACGGACACGGTCGTTTCCGTCGCCGCCGGACAGCACGTCCTCGCCACCGCCACCGTCGACGGTGTCCTGCCCGGCCCCGCCGGTGGCCGTGTCGTTGCCGCCGCCACCGTTGAGCTTGTCGTTGCCGTCGCCACCGTCGATCGTGTCGTCGCCGTTGCCCGAGAGGATCGTGTCGGGCAGGCCGCTGCCGATGATCGTGTCGTTGCCGTCACCGGTCTCGATCCGGGTGGTCAACCCCGAGGCGTGGTCGAAATCGGCGGCGGTCACACCACTGAGATCGATCAGGTCGGCGGCCGCGCTGCCACTGAACCTGAGTTCCTGCACGTCCGAGGGGTCGACGACGCCCAGTGCGTCGTCGAGTGTTCCGTTGACCATGATCCGCACGTTGCCGTCCACGACGTCGACGACGATATTCCGCGGCTGGTTGGCCCCGATCAGCAACAGGCCGTTGTCGTCGTCGAAATGGGCGGAGTAGTCCTGGTAGACGCCAAAGTCGACACCCTCGGCGGTCTGGC
>PBOU01000178.1 GCA_002724415.1 Planctomycetaceae bacterium | reverse complement strand
TGGGCGGGCTGGCCAACGTGGTGCCCGCCGCCTGGGGCCTGGTGGCCGCCCTCGACGACCGGACCCTGGACGCTGCCTGGCTGGACGAGGCCGTCGAACGGGTCCTCGCGCTGCGCGACGTTGACCCGTGCGCGCTTGCCGACGGAGGNGTGGGCCGCTCCGTCGAGGACTGACCGGTGGGTCGCCCGGGGCTCGAACCCGGCACCTTGGGATTAAAAGTCCCCTGCTCTACCNGATGAGCTAGCGACCCGCTGGACGAGAATAATGCTGCGAATCTCGCTGCAGAGATTGTCTCTGTNCTTTCCGGGCACGCCGANGCACCCTTCCGGACGAGANGGACNTATGGGTTGANNCCCAGGNTGNCCAGNANCCGCTCGGGGNTGTCGTCNGGNAGNTCNGNGTGGTCNANGCCNAGCAGCATCGAGAAGTACGNCCCGANGANCATCGCCGANNCNANNCCGACNCTNANNTNNTNGCCGACCANTCCAGCGTCCTTNGCGGCNNCNANNGCCGGACGCAGCAGCGNCATGTGCCGGTTNCGCNNGANGTGGCCNGCACGGATNANCTCNTNNACNCNCTGGGCCTCNTCGGTGTTCTGNANCNNCANNGCCGGNATGGCGAACACGTCGTCGTCNNTGAACGACNTGTGNACCTCNCGGACGGCGTGCAACAGGTCCTCGTANGGNCCGTCNCCGGGCANCTCNNCCATCNNNNGNNCNTCGTGNGGTCGAGGATGTGNTCGAGGATNGCNNNNAGCACCTCGGGCTTGTCCCGGAACCTCGTGTANANCGCNCCNGGNCGCACNNCNGCCCNNGTGGCGATCGACGNCAGNNNCAACGCCGNGTAGCCCACCCGGTAGAACTCCTCGACGGCCGCCTCGATGATCTTGCGGTCCAGCTCCTCGTCCCGTGGCCTACCCATGCCCCGCACAATAGCGGAACTGATTTACGGAATCATGTGCCGGAAGGCCTTTTCGGAATCGACAGGCGACACAGAGTTTTTACGGAGTAACGGCCCTCTGGGAGATGACGATCTGGCCGACTTCACGCATCCTCTGGTGCAGTTCGGCGTGGTCGAAGCGGTCGGTGGCCCAGGCGAACACGACGCCCCGGAACAGGGTGAGGATGAGGCGTAGTTCGGCGTTCCTGTCGTCTGCGACGTCCTCTCCGGCTTGGGCTCGTTCGTCGAGCAGCGTCGAGACGGCGTCGACGGCGACGGTGGGGGAGTTTCGGACCTGCCCTCGGCCGAGGGATGCGGCGGCGGGGAGGACCTGGCGGGTGACGTTGGCGTCGGAGGTGAGGAGGACGACGGTGGTGTCGGCGAGGTTGGTGACCCAGTCGTCGTCGGCTTCGAGGGAGGCGATCTCGACCATGAGCTCGTTGAGGGTCGATTCGGCGATGTCGAGGACGATCTCGCCGAGATGGCAGGTCTTTTCGGATGCGGGGAACTCTTCGTGGATGGCGTCGATGTCGACGCTGCCGGCGAACGCCACGGCTTCGGGCGTCAGGTCGAACACGGTGCCGGTGCGCAGCACGGATCTGGCGCCGTCGATGATCGCTTCCCGGTGATCTCCCATCTGGGTCAATTTACCGGCGGCCGATGGTCTAAGACCTAATGGTGGTGGACAGGAGCCAAGAATGAGGAAGCCCGCCGGGCACAACTCCGGCGGGCTNCCATGGCGTGTTGGCTATGCAGCGCCAACGNGCGCCTGTCAGGTGCTAGCTCCGGACATCTTGAGGGTGGGGAACAGTCTTCCGGTGGCCGGGATGTCCCTAGTTCGGTTGATTGCGTGCATGGAGAGATCAGCAACCGCGGGTTCCCGCGTAGGCCAGTGCCGACTGATCGCCGCGAGTCACGCCAGCGTCTTCGGCAAGTGAAGGGGCCATTACTGAGCTCGGATCGAGGCTGTGTCCCAGGCCCACTGCGTGGCCGAGTTCGTGCAGCACGGCAAGTGTTGCAGTGTCGTCATGGCCGATTTCGCTCTTTTCGGAACCTTCGTTCGTGGCCTGAAGAAGTTCATCGGAGAGCAACACGACTGCGCTGGTTACTTCGAGTCGCTGCTTTGAGAAACGAAGCTCGGTCTCACCAAGACGGTGATCCCCAAGGTGTGGAGAGCCAGCTGCCAGCCAGATCAACTGGATCTCGTTCCCCTCGGTTGCCGGCACCAGGCTGAGGTCCTCGACCGTCGTGGCCGATGCTTCGAGCATGAGACGCAGCCCGCTGAGTTCGGCAACTGTGTTCACAGCGGCTCGGGTCGCTCGTTGGGCTGCTTCCAGGTCTTGCCGCGGCCCAATGAAGTAGATGGAAGTCTTGATTTCGGAACAGTTGGGCCATAGGGCGACCATCTCGCCATCCCTGACCATTGGACGAAAGCCCGCAGCGTTTAGGGCCCGCTCGGGATCGTTGTCGACCTGATCAGCCTGACGCACACTCCCCGCCCCCGGGAGAGTGAGGAAGCTCCGCATGTCAGCGGAGAGTCCATCGTGCCAATCCAACCTTGAGCCAGAGGTTCGGACGAATCCAGTTCCGTCGTCTGTTGCGTACCTGTTGAAGTCCTTGGCGTCTGCCCTCGCCGTGGGGGACGAATAGCCAAGGACGAAGATGAGCGTCGTGAGGGCAACGGCAGCGGTCACTGCAATAGCGAATAGCTGCCCGCCATGCCCCTGAACCTGTTTGGCCGGAAGTGCTTGTCGGAATCGCATAACCGAAACGATATAGCGCTAATGCGTTACCGTCAACAGTTATCGTGAATAAGTACGTTCTAAAAAATGATTGAGAATATCTGTATAAGCGATTATCGACAGTTCTAGACGGTCCAGCGGAGACAAGCGAAGAGAGCCAGGCCACTTGCCATGACCAGGCGTTCCGTTTCTCCTTGTCAGACGACAAGTACAGACGTAGGGTTAGTGACGACGTTGCCTTTTGGGGAGGCATTGGGTGGCAGAGCCAGAGGTTGATGTTGCGGACGGTCGCGGGGTAGCTCGTCGAGAACGTGCTGCCGTCCAGCGATCCGAAGCCATTGCCGCGATTCACGAGGCGGCCCGGGTCGTCCTGCGCGAACACACGGTGTTCGACCTCAGTGCGGCGGTGCTGGCCAAGGTTGCCGGTCGGACTCGCCAGGTGGTCCACCACTACTACCCCTCGATGCGCCATGTGGTCTTCGCTCTGGCCGACGAGTTGACCGTCGCATTCCAGGAGGCGGGGCTCGGCCTGGACCCAGCGGCACCCGACTGGCCTCATCTCTTCGCTGACCAGGTGGCCGATATCGCGTTGGCCGATCCGGGGCCGAACCGCCAGGTGCTGCTGGTCTCGGCCTCGCAGGGCCGTGGCTTGGCGGCAGCGACGGCGGGGACGTCCCGGGAGATCATCCCGGCACTCGAGCGTCGGAACCCGGCGGGAGCCGATCGGGCCACCTGGCTGACGGTGACCCTGTTCCGGGGCGTGCTGTTCACGTGGGCGGCTGAGGGCCTGTCGGACGATGAGTTCCGCAGGGCCCTGCACGACGTCGCCGACGTGGTGCCCACCCAGCGTCGCATCTGGGCCGAGGGCCCCGGCGGGGGAGTTGCGTAGTGGTGCGCCGGCCCGTCATCCGCCTGGTAGCAGCGCTTCTGGTCGCCGCTGGTGTGGCCATGTCCATCGCGGCTCCGGCCGGTGCGTGGTCGTCATCGGACGGCTCGTACGTGGCGTTCGGCAGCAACCACAACGGCCACCTCCGCGATGTCCATGTCGACTCGTCGGGGAACATCTACACCTGCGGCAGCATGAGGGGCAGCGGAGACGTCGATCCCAACTACTACGACGACGTCTCGACCACGGAGTCGGCCAGCGGCAAGCATTCGTCGTTGGTGACCAAGTTGGACTCGTCCGGGTCCCTGGTGTGGTCGTCGTTGATGGATGCCGACAGCGACGACTACATCGAGAACTGCGCCGTGGACTCTTCGGGCAACGTGTACGTGGCTGGCAGGTTCAAGGGGGAGATGGACTTCGACGACGACGGCACCACCGAGGTCACGGCGCTGGACGATGCCAACGGCGGCTCCGACGCCTTCGTCGCCAAGCTCAACTCGTCGGGAACCGTGGTGTGGTGGAAGGTCGTCGGCAACACCTCCGACGTCTCGGGCCAACTGGACACCGCCTACGGCTACGGCGTGGGCGTGGACTCTTCGGGCAACGTCTACTTCGGCGGCCACTTCACCGGCACGATCGACATCGACCCGAGCACCACGACGACCGCCGTGTCGTCGACGACCAACACAAACAAGTACGACGTCTTCCTGGTCAAGTTGGACTCTTCGGGCAACACGGTGTGGACCAGGCACTGGGGAGGGCCGCACAACGACTACCTCCACGACATCGCCGTGGACCCGTCGGGCAACGTCGTGGCCGTCGGACAGCAGAACAACGGCGCGGGCGACGTGAACTACCACCCGATCGCCGGTGGGTGCACGTCTTCGTGCGGGGAGACGCTGGTCACCGCATACGGGGGGTGGGACGCCTTCATCTCCAAGATCGGCTCCGACGGGTCCCTGGCCTGGGCGGGCTTCGTCGGCAGCGCCTTCAACGAAAGCCTCAACGCCGTCACGACCGACGGCTCCGGCAACGTGTACGCCACCGGCGACTACAGGGCCTCAGCGACCGGAGACTTCGATCCCGGTTCCGGGTCTTCGATCACGCTCCCGACGGGCGGAGGCGAGGACGCCTTCGTGCTCAAGGTCGCCTCGGACGGCAACGGCGTGTGGGCCAAGGCGTTCGAGACGACGTCGGGCTCTGGCAGCGACGCGGGCGAAGGAATCGCCGTCGACGCCTCGGGCAACGTGTACGTGACCGGCATCTTCGACGAGGACGACACCGTCGACTTCGACCCGGGCCCAGGGACCACGGCGTTCACCTCCGACGACACCGACGACGTGTTCGGTGTGAAGCTCGATTCGTCGGGGAACCTGGTGTGGGCCCGCCAGTTCGAATCGGAGGGCACCTACAACCCGTTCGGGAACTCGGTCGCCGTCGACGGGTCGGGCAACGTCTACTTCGCCGGAGACTTCATCGGGCACATGGACTTCGACCCCGGCAGCGGCGAGGCCTGGTGGTTCGCTCGCACGGCCATGTCCAGGTGGGACGGGTACGTGGTCAAGTTGGACTCGTCGGGAGAGCTCGGCGACGGCAACTCGGCCTGGGTGGAGAACGCCCCGTCGGGCTGGAACGTCGTCCACGGCCCCGTCGACGGCACCGACCTCGAGGGCTGGCTGTCCGAGGTGGTCCTGGCGACGCCACTGTGCCCGAGCGGCAGGTGGGAGTTCGACCACATCTCCAACCTCGGCCACCGCCTCTACGTCGTCGAGGACTCCGCCCTGGCGGCCTCGGGACTCGGCCTCGGCGACTACATCTGGGAGACCTACTCGACGTACTCGGCGACGGTCCCGGACTACAACCAGCTCTGGCTGGGCAACGCCAACGACCACGACGGCAACACCTCGATGCTGACCCAGACCTTCCAGGTCCTCGGCTGGGAACTGAGCTCCCACGTCAACAACCCGGTCTCCTACTACGTCCACGAAAGCAGCGGCATCCTCCAATGGGAGGAGGACGG
>PBOU01000177.1 GCA_002724415.1 Planctomycetaceae bacterium | reverse complement strand
GCGAATCAAAGTGTCCGTTGTCAGCCCGTGTTTCTGGATATCCTTCCAGGATTCTTGTTCGAGGCCGTGTGAAATGGCCCACCGGTGCAGTTGGTTCAAACAGTTGGTTCGCTGGTTTGCCAATTCGAGCCAATTTCGGCACTTCTTGGTGTATTGCTGTGCGGCTTGTCTCGCCTCGTCGTCTCCCGTGAGGTCCAGCACGTTCATCATTTGGCGCGCGATGCCAGAAGTTCCCAGTGACTTGATGGTTCGAAGCCGTCTGGAGATGTCGTCGTGTCCGGGGCCGATCGAACGAGCAGTGGCCAGGGCGTCGGCAAAAAAGTCGGCAGCCTGATCAGCTTGACCGTTGGCACTGAGGGCTCCTATGAGTTCGGCTTCCGCACGCACTTTCAGCCACCAGTCTGTGACGTCATCAATCGGGAGGAGGAAGGTCTGCTTGACATCACCCAGCGTGACGGTGCGAGGTTTGGGACACCGCTGGAGTGCCTTGATCGTTTTGGCAACCAGCGGGGAAGCCGTGTCGTTGTCATGATCCAGTGCAGCGACAAACGCCATGCGAGCATAGACAACAGCCTGTGTGGCTGGCGGTTCGCTGGTCAATTCCTTGTCGAGAACGCTTTTGTCTCGCGTTTCTGTGGCCCAGGCGGCCAACCGGTCTGAGCGGTCAAGAAGGTGTTTTGCCCGCCGGGACCATGCCAGGGCTGTGTCAGAAAAACCTCGGTCACAGAGTTGGGCGATAATAAGCGAGTCGGGTGACATGGCACCCCTCAAAGATGGCGGTGTCTCGTGGCGCGTCGGAAGGCGAAAAGTCCTGGCGTAACGGCACCCGAGTGTGTCGAGTTGAAGCCGGGCCGTGGGGATGGGGGTCCAGAGTCGAGCAATCGTGGATTCGGCGAGCGGAACCTGGTCGGAGGCGATCAAGGCACAGCCGAGGCCGACGGTCACGTCCACTGCAAACGGGGTGCCTGGCGAGATGTTCTCTGCTCTCGTAATTGCTTGGGAGAGGTGTTCGCCTGGAGAGGCCATTCCGTTTTTTTGTCGGTTCCACCACAGGCTGATCAGCGTGTTGATATGGAGATGTGGCAGGTCGGGCCCGATCTGGGTCAACTGTTTTAACTGGGCCAACGCATCCGTTTCGTTTCCGGACTCTGCAAAATACTCAGCCGTAAGGCGGCGGCAGAATGGTTTGCTGCGATTTCGGTCTCGCTCCTGGGCGGCAGCGACCATCATTTCCGGTCCGCGTTCCAGGATCATTTTGCGAGTGATGGTTTTCGTGGCTCCGGGAGTGGTGCCGACGGTGACTGCTTGCGTTCCCTTTTTTTCTGTTGGTGTGGTGCCTGGGCTGCTGTCTGTTTTGGTGTCCGTTGTGGGAGATGCGACCTTCACGACAGGAATGGTTTGCGGGACATCTGTCAGGCCGGGTGATTGACCAAGCAACCACCACGCACCGCCACCGGCACCAGCCAATAGGACCACGATCACCACGACAACCATCGCCCTGTTCCTCGCGGGGGGCGTGTCTTCAGGTTGTGTTTCCGGGGCAGGCTGGGTGACAGGTGCCTCAGGTGCTGTGAAAATCGGGACCAGGCAGTCCGGGTTCGCACACTTGATTTCGTGGCCAGCTGCCTTTCGCGGGATGAAGCCAGGCGAATCACACATCGGGCAGTGAATCCGCCAGGGGCGTTTCTTGGTTGGTTTCGGTGCGGCGGAAATGAATTGACCGATGTCCTTGGTGGAAATGGGNAACGGATCGGTTTCGGTTTGGTCCTCTGTGTCGGATGGGCCAGTCGGNGNGGAGGCCGGTNTGGCGTTCGNGGAAGNTTGCGGAGCNGTGTTCTGATCGGGAGNTCCACCGCCGTNCATCGATGCCCCACAGAAAGGGCAATGGGTGGCGTCGTCATCGAGTACGGACTGTTGACAGGTGGGGCAACAGGCAAAACTCATGGGTTGTTTCTTTCGAGTAGTTCCCAATGTGTTCGGCTCGGAACGGCGAACTGTTCTTCAGAATAGCACGGGTGCGTCCAGGGTGGCCAGTGGGGTGTTTCTGCTCTTGGGGCGGTACAATCGAGGCGTTGTCTGAAACTGGCCCGGACGGGAGTGTCCACGCGATGAAACGGCAGGATGAAAGAGAGTCGGTNGAATCTGCAGTGTCNCGGCGTTATGCGGCNGCTGCACAAGCGGTGGAGCCTTCGTTGTGTTGCGCTGTTGATTACGATCCAGCATTACTGGAAGTGATACCGGCCGAAGTGATTGAAAGAGATTACGGGTGCGGTGACCCGAGTCGGCACGTCCGCGAGGGAGACGTGGTGCTGGATCTTGGGTCGGGCAGTGGCAAAACCTGCTTCATTTCCTCACAGGTCGTGGGGGCATCAGGAAAGGTCCTGGGGGTTGACGCCAACGACGAGATGCTGGGACTGGCACGCGGGGCACAGTCGGTGGTGTCTGCAGCGATCGGTTATGACAACATCCAGTTTCTCAAGGGGCGGATCCAGGATCTCGCACTGGACCTTGAACGCCTCCGCCGATGGTTGGTTGAAAATCCAATAAATCACCTGGACGACTGGCAACGGGCCGAGGAGATCATTCGAGGTTGGCGGTCTGACGACCCGCTGGTGGCGTCAGAGTCGGTCGATATCGTCGTGTCAAACTGCGTTCTGAACCTGGTGCATCCGGATGACCGCCGGAGCCTTTTTTCAGAATTGGGACGAGTGTTGAAGAAGGGGGGCAGGGCCGTGATCAGTGATATTGTGGCCAGTGCCGATGTGCCCAAACATTTGCAGCAGGACCTGTCGCTCTGGAGCGGTTGCGTGAGTGGTGCTTTCCGGGAGGACCGATTTTGCGAGGCGTTTTCGGCAGCCGGATTGGTTCAAGTCGAGGTGTTGCACCGACAGGAGGAACCCTGGACGGTTGTTGAGGGGATCGAATTTCGAAGCGTGACGGTCCGCGCGTATCGTCCCCAAAATTCCGGTGACGGCGTGGTTCCTGCTCCGGATGGCTTCACCATCCTGGGCACTGACCCGGCATCCTGTTGCCAGCCGGGGGGCGAGTGTTGCTAGCCGGGCAACCGTAAAGTGGCCACTTGCCAGTGATTCACAAAACTGGTGCCGGTCGTTAAGATCCACCCGTCGGCTGGCGATGCTGACAGATCACGTGGTGGCCGTCGGCAGACGGCTCGAGCCGAGGCGAATTGGGCTGATGTCGAATCAATTTAGACCGTTCGCGTGGTCGATTCCCATCGGTGAATGGCTCGGTACGCGGGTGGCTCTGAGTGTATGGTTCTTGGCAGCGGCTGTCGTGTTTTGCCTGCAGTTGGGAACTGTGAGCCAGGGGCTATTGGCCGCGGGCGTGCTGTTGGTGAGCGTGGTGTTGCACGAGGTGGCTCACGTGTGGGTTGCTCGTGAAACCGGCGGGTGGTGCAACGAAATCGTTGTGTGGCCCCTGGGGGGATTGGTTGCTCCACAGCCGACCATGACCCGTCGCTCACAGGTGTTGACTGCATTGGCCGGGCCTGCTGTTCACGCGGTGGTTTGCCTGGTTGCCGGCGTCACGGTGTGGCGAGCTGGTGTCCTGAACGAATTGCTCGACCCATTCTCAAGTTGGTCGACCGTGACGCTGGCCGGTGGTGAAGACACCTTGAGGGCGGTTGTCATTCTGGTGTTCGCTATCAACTGGGCCCTTTTGCTGGTGAACCTGTTGCCGGTGCATCCGTTCGACGCAGGACGGGTGTTGGATTGGATGTTGTCCGAATGGCTTGTCGAGGACACGGCCACGGACCTGTTCTTGCGGCTGGGAGTGCTGGTTGGCGTGGCTCTGTTCGTCGCAGGGCTGCTGGGTGACCAACCCGCGTGGCATGGCACCTGGATGGTTGGGCTGGCTGCGGTGGTGCTGGTTTTTAATCTCGAGGAATTGTCCAGCCGCCGAGCCGTGGATGAACTGGAGACGGCATTGCTGGAATATGAATTGGCGATCGAAGACGTGGTGGATGAACTGGAACCCGGGGAACCGGATGCAGGGCTGCTGGAAGGCTGGCGGCAGGAAAACGTCGAAAATGAAGTTCTGGAGGAACGGGCGCGTCAACTGGAAGTGGAACAACAGGTGGATGGCTTGTTGAGGAAGGTTCACACAAGGGGGTTTGATGGCCTCAGTGAAACCGAAAAACAACAACTGCGGCAGGCGAGCCGACAGTATCGTGAAAGATCCCCGCGGCCCGAGGAGACAGTGTGATGAGCCAGGTCTGTTGTGGGTGTGTGAGACGAGTGGCCGTGTTGTTCGCGGTGGTCTTGCCTGCCGGATGTGGAGAGGCTCCGGTGACTGTTGCTCCTGTTCGGTCGGCTGGCGAGGCCGTTGTTCGTACTGCGGGTTCCGCCGAGAAAGGGGTGAAGGCGCCGGGGCCATCACCGGGTGAGACGACGTCGGCGACGGCGGTCAAACAGTTGATGGGAATTCGATTCGATGTGCCGAAGGCCTGGGATGAACAGCCCGAGTCAGAGTTTTACGAGGCGAAGTATGTGATTCCCTCGGACGAAGGTGAAATGACACTGACACTGACAACGATGGGGGGGGGCATTGAAGCGAATCTTCAACGTTGGGTTGGACAATTTCAGCAAGATGATGGTGACCGTCCGCGTCGCGACACGCTGAGGGTAGACGGGACAGAGGCGGAATGGCTGGATGTTCGAGGAACGTTTCGAAGTCGCGTCGGAAACAGCCCGGGGCCACACATGGGCTGGCGGCTACTCGGTGTGGCGATCCCAATGACGCCACGGCCATTTCTGTTGAAATTGATCGGGCCGCGAGCTGCGGTGTCGTCCTTCGAAAAAGAGTTTCGAACGTTTGTTCGGTCGGGCCAGTTGGACAACTAGGTCGCGTGGCGATCGACGTCCCCCTGGCCCCGGCCGTTGTTTGCTGTGCCGAGCCGAGGGGCGGTGAACTTTTCTACAAGCCCGGCGGCGATGTGCCCGCCAAACCCGAGCGAGAGTTTCAGGGCGCGGTGGACGGGGCGTTCTCTTGCCACCTGTGGAGTGTAATCGAGGTCGCACTCGGGATCGGCATCCTGCAGGTTGACCGTGGGAGGCACCACCTGGTCACGGAGTGCCAGTACCGTGGCGGCCAGTTCAACGCTTCCAGCCGCTCCCAGTAGGTGTCCCAGTCCCCCCTTGTTGCTGGTGCAACTGAGCTTGCTGGCATGTTGTCCGAACGCGTGTTTCAGCGCGGCAGTTTCACAACGGTCATTCGTGGGCGTTGCCGTTCCGTGTAGGTTGACGTGGTCGAGGTCTTCCGGATCAAGTTGAGCCTGTTCGAGAGTCGTGGTGATCAGGCGTGAGAGGCTTCGGCCGGAAGGGTCGACAGCGGTCGGTCCCGAAGGGTCCGACGCCAGGCCTCCGGCCAGCCAACGGGCCAGTGGATTTGCGCGTCGGTGTCTCGCTGTCTCTTCACTTTCCATGACCAGGACGGCGGCGCCCTCGCCCACCAGAAACCCGCTGCGGTTCCGGTCGAATGGCCGGCAGGCAGTGGCAGGGTCTTGGAAGTTCTTGGCCAGAACGCCAAGCCTCGCGAAAGAGGCCAGAACACTCTCACACAACGACGTGTCACTGCTGCCGCACAACACCAGGTCGCAGTCACCACGGCGAATCAACTCAACGGCTCGAACGGCACAGGCGAGACCCGTCGCGCAGGCGGCAACTGGTGAAAGCACCGGGCCAAGGATTCCCAGTCGGGTGGCAACCCGGGACGCCGGTGCGTTGGGAAAGACGTCGAGCCAGTCGGTTCGTGGACCGGCGGTGGGTGCGGTGTCGGACTGGGCGAGTGCGGCCATGCCGCGGATGTCACCCTTGCTGGTGCCGATGACACATCCTGTTCGTTCCGGGTCAGTTAGGCCGGATTCCAGGCCCGCGTCGGCCAGGGCTTCGAGGGCGGCCTCGGCGGCCAATTGGATTCCGAGACGAGGTGGAGTGGTGGGGCCGGTTCGAAACACCGGTGCTCCCGCGTGCTGGCCAAGAAAACGAGTTGCCGCGGTTGGGGCGTGCGTCAGCCAACTGGTGGCCGAATGGCCTTCCAGAAGGCGGTTCCAGGTCGTTTCGCGGTCGGGGCCCAGTGGGGTGACCAGGCCAATGCCGGTGATCACAACGCCACGACTGTCCGGGGGGCCGTAAACAGGCATCAGGTGCGATGACTTGATCGGCAGATGGCGTAAAGCGATCCAGCAACAAGGAGGGTGATCAGCAGGTAGCCAAAAGAAGTCCAAAAAGTGGATCCACTGGTGGCTACCGCCCGTGGCTGTCCACCGTCGGGGGCATTGGCACCTAGAGCGGGGGCTTGGACTGCGGGGGGCGGTTGGGCATCACTCGTCGCCGGCTGGACAGCCAGGGTCACCAGTGCGGCCAGCAACATCAGCGGTGCAACGGGTGTGTGGCGGGAACGCAGAGTCATCGGTGTGGTCTCACGAAACGGACCCATTCAGTCGGGTGGTTTCTCGAATGATACGGTGCGATTCCGAGTTGGCAAGCGGTGTTCCTAGTCACCGGCAGACGCGAGTGAATCGACGATCGTGGCAACAAGTTGGTCGTAGGAAACCTCGAGTTGTTCACCAGTTCGCAGGTCCTTGATCTGCCAGGTCTTGTTGGCGAATTCGTCAACTCCGGCTATGAGAACCAGGCGGAAACCCTTGCGGTCGGCGTACTTGAGTTGTTTGCCGAGTGGTCGTGGGTCCGGGAATACCTCGCACGCGACTCCAGCCTGCCTCAAATGTCGCGCGGTCGCGAGATAGTCGGCTCCGTGGTTGACATCAAAGTGAGCCACCAAAACTGGTGCGGCGGTGGCTGAGAACTCAGACAACCCGAGTTCGGCCATTGCGGCCAACAGGCGATCCAGGCCGAGGCTGGCCCCGACACCCGGGAGAGGTTGTGCGGTGAAAAGTCCGGCGAGATCGTCGTAGCGGCCACCGGAACAGACACTCCCGATTCCGGGCAACTGGTCGAGGAATGTTTCGTAAATGGTGCCGGTGTAGTAGTCCAGGCCTCGTGCAATGGCCGGGTCGAGTTGGACACGCCCTTCGGGGATTCCTGCCGTGTCACACGCCGAGAAGAGTTCCTGGAGCCTGGCCACGCCCTGGACGCCGGTGTCGCTGCTTGAGAGTTGAGGCAAGAGGGACTCGAGGATGGCGGTGGGAGATCCCTGGCAATCGGCCAGTCCGAGGACGCCGGTTGCCTGTTCGGCCGACAGTCCCACCACGCTTTGCAGTTCGCTGGCCACCCGCTCGGAGCCGATTTTTCCAAGCTTGTCCAAGCAACGCAAAACTCCGGTGGCCTGGTTGGTGAGATCCAGAGTTTCAAGGAGTCCGTTGAGCAATAAACGATTGTTGACCCTAATGGTGAACTCGGAAAATCCCAGTTGCTCCATCAGGTCGTTGATCACGAACAGGGTTTCGATGTCGGCAGTGTTTGACGTCGTGCCGATCGTGTCAAAATCGCATTGGATGAACTCCCGGTAACGCCCTTTCTGTGGTTTCTCCGCTCGCCACACTGTTGCGACGTGGTAACGCTTGAATGGTGTACCAATTTCGTGCAGATGCTGGGCTGCGTATCTGGCCAGTGGGACTGTCAGGTCAAACCGCATTGCAACGTCACGGTCACCCTTGTCGGTGAACCGGAACAATTGCTTGTCGGATTCATCTCCCCCCTTGCCCAACAGGATTTCGCTGTATTCCAACGCGGGCGTGTCGATTGGCGAGAACCCATAACTGCGATAGACGGTTCGGGCCGTGTCAATCAGTTTTTCGCGAGCCAGCATCGGGCCGGGCAGGTGGTCCCGGAATCCCTTGAGCGTTGCAGGCTTGATGCGAGGTTTGTCAGATGCCGGAGTGGGGGGAGTCATGACACGACTCCCACAAGCGGAAGATCAGCTGTCCGTCGTCGCCGGCCAAGAAGAGCGTCGGCGAATTCGTCGATCTGTTCTGGCTGTTCGAACAACCGTTCGTAGCAGGCGTCGTTGTCGTATTCGCAGTTGTCAGTCGAATAGTCCCGGCAGATTTTGGGGCGAGTCTGATAGATTCCACACCGACCGGCGTCGTCGAGTTGGTCGCAGGTGTTGTGGATCAGCAGGTACCAGTTGCCGTCNTCGACAAAGACCGAGACNGTGCCGTGGAGTAGATACCAACGGATGTTGTCGTAATCGTTTCNATCGACCGGCGTATCGATGGGCAGGGCGAAGTAGTGGCAGCACCGGGCGGTGCAGTGATCGCACAGCACCGCTCCGGGAGCCAGGTCTTCGCGGCGAACAGGAGCGACGGTCATGGAGACAAGTGTCCGTGAGCACGGGGCTGGTAATGCGCTGATGGTGTCTGGGCGATTGTAATCAAGTGGTGCGAGGGTGGGTATGGCGTCCAGTCGGGACGGTTGTGTCGGTTTTTTTATTCAGAACAAATGTCCCTGTCGTGGATGCCGATCATTCTTCTTGACCGCCCGGGAAGTCCGGGCCTAAGATTGCCTGTCCAGAGGGTCTGGAGAGAAAAACGCATGCATTGGTCAGGAAAACTATTTGCCGGNCTGGTGATTATNGGCTCGGTAGGCGCCATTGCGCTGTCGGCTCGAACGCACCAGGTCCGTGCCTCCTGGCACAAAAAATTGAACAAGCTTCGAGGCGATTTCGAGGTCGGAGCGGACCAGCTCCGCAAGGAGACGTTCCTCCACGAAGCGGCCCTNGTCGACCTGGCCAACGCCAAGCGTGGTTGGGGCGATTTTTCTGACGATGTGACCGTGCAGGTCAACGTTCAAAACGGATATCTGCAGACTCGAGATCAGGACACCGCNGCGGTGGTGGCCGCAGCTGCGGCCAACAATCAGCAACAGCCATTGATGATTTATGGATTCCTGAAGAACGCGGATGGGAGTTCACGTTTTATCGGGACGTTTGTCCAGGAGGGGGCCCCGCAGGGGGGNTTCCGAGTCTGGAAACCGACGTGGCAAGTGAGGCCGGCGGACCAGGTTGCTGCGTGGGGAACCGGGAAATGGCGGTTGCGGACGCTCATTCCGGCTCACCAGAAGACGCGCTTCGTGAACCTGGAAGTGTTGCTGACCCAGGCGGATCAGTCGGTCGCCGATTCCGGCCTGGACACGCAGATCAAGGGGGAAGTCAACCTGAAGGCCGATGACCAGTTGAGACTGCGGTTTTCGGAGTTGATGGGAGAAAACGAGGATCTGGCTGGCCTGAAAGGCAAGTTGCCCGACTACATGATCGACGGGTTGGTTCGAGCGATTGCCGCGGCGGAAGAAGAACGGAATCTGGCCATCGAGTCTGTTGACCAGTTGCGGCGGGATCTGAAGCTGAATCATGATCGCGCCAACCTGTTGCTGAAACAGAACACCGGATTGGAACGCAGCCTACCCCGGACCAAGACGGCCGCCGCTGCTGTGACACGTGTGACGCAAGAGACACAGAAGAAATGATCGTGCCGATGCCGTCGGCGCGAGAGATGCGGCATGAGGCCGGAAAATTGGCCAACTGGACAAAAAGTCCAGCGGGCCTACCGCGAGATGCCAGGGAACGGGCATGGGAATCCACAACCGCGAATATCTTCGCGATGAAGCACCCCCTGGGGGCGGTTGGAGTGGTTCGTATGGGGGATCGTACAACGTTTCGCGCGCGCCGATGTCCGCGGCGAAGGTGCTGGTTCTGATCAACATTGTCGTTTTTGTGGCGACATGGTTGCACAACCCATTGGGCGACCTCTTGCATCTTCCTGGCACCTTCACGGTGATTCGTGGAAATACCGATGTGTATTTTCCTGAACTTCCCCGGGNCTCCAGTACGATTCGCCTNTCGGNCGGAANATNCATCGTNCCGGTGAGGACGGGACCNGTTGAACTCGACCGGATTCGGAAGCAAAGACCGGAACTGGTCGGCGATCTGGACCCCCTGTTTGTCGATCAACCGGACGATTGGGTGGCGATCGAAATNGAGGGGGTGGNCGATGGCAAACGCGTTTCNNTNGGCGGGCTCATTCACAGCAGANACACCAGGTCAATCGCCTGGCAGGCACCNTGGCGGATGATCAGTTANGGGTTTTGTCACGATCNGAGNTCACTGTTTCACCTGGCGTTCAACATGATCTGCCTGTGGATGTTTGGGCGTTTGATCGAAGGCATCTACGGACGACGAGAATTCGTGTGCATCTATCTGCTGGGGATTTTCGTCAGCGGGGTGTGTCACCTGGCTTGGCAGCAGGCTTCTGGTGGCAGCGTGGTTCCGATGGTCGGCGCTTCAGGAGGTGTCATGACTGTGATGGCTCTTGCGGCAATCCATTACCCCAAAATGAAAGTCCTGTTGATGATGATCTTTCCCGTGGAATTGGGATTGGTTGTGGTGGGCCTGGTGGCGTGGAATGTGCTGGGCGGGATGGGNCTGTTTGGCGGTGATACACACGTTGCTTACATGGCGCACCTGGGNGGNTTGGCCTTCGGGTTCGGCTACCATCGCTGTGGTTTTCGGCTGAGTTCTGGTTGGGNCAGCCTGGCGGNACGNTGGCGGTTGTGGCGNCGGCGGATTGTCCGTCCGTCGGTCCGTGTCTACCAGCCACCCGCTGATGAGTTGGACGAAAAGGTGGACGCGATTCTCGAGAAAATCAGCCGCGACGGGGAAGCGAGCCTGAGCGACCAGGATCGCGAGTTCCTGATGGAAGCCAGTCGACGGAAGCGGGGTGAGATGTGACCGGGCCGAGTTAGTGGGATCGGCCGGGCCGCTTGCTGGTTGACTGGTCGAGAATCCAGCGGTAGAGCTCGGGGGCGTTGTACGTGGCGTCCCAGCAGTTGTGGCCAAGTCGAGGGTAGAGCGTGAAGCGGATCGGTGCCCCCTGGGCTTTCAGGTCCGCGACGGTTTTCTTCAGTGATTCGACGAGGCGAGGCTTGTCCTTTCCACCCACGGTGACCCATGTCGGAAGTTTCAGGAAACGTTGTGTCTTGATCGTCGAAGTGCCGCAAATT
>PBOU01000176.1 GCA_002724415.1 Planctomycetaceae bacterium | reverse complement strand
TGAACGCAAGGAATACGAAACTGTCGTCCGGCAATCGCGCAAGCTCTCCGCGCAATTGAAGGAGGCCCAAGCGCGTCCCCGCGTTTACGCCGCGCGCGCTCAGAAGCCCAAGCCGACGCATTTCCTGGCCCGCGGTGACGTGAAGTTGAAGGACCACGAGGTGCGGCCCGGTTACCTGGACGTGTTGCTGGCTGAGGGGGTGGCCGGACAGGACTTTGCTGTTCCAGATCCACCCGCGGTGTTCGGAAAGGATCGCCCGACCCTGCGACGCAGTGGTTTGGCTCGCTGGGTGACAGACACTCGGCGCGGAGCGGGACACCTGTTGGCCCGTGTCATCGTCAACCGCATTTGGCAGCATCATTTTGGCAGGGGGCTGGTCAACACTCCGAATGATTTTGGAGACCAGGGACAGCCGCCGACTCATCCGGAGTTGCTCGACTGGTTGGCCTCGGAGTTGATCCGCAGTGGTTGGCAGATGAAGTCGATACACCGAATGGTGCTTGGTAGCCAGACCTACCGCCAGGCCGTCTTGACCTCGGAACGGACCGAGACGGATGATGCATTGTTCCGCGGTCGCCGGGTCCGGAGACTGGAGGCGGAGTCGATCCGGGACAGCCTGTTGGTGCTGGGTGACCGTTTTGACAGTCGGATGTTTGGTCCGGGGTCTCTGGACACAAGCCATCCAAGACGCGCCATTTATTTCCGGGTCAAACGCAGCCAGCCGGACCCCTTGCTGGCACTCTTCGACCTGCCCGACACCCTGCAGGGAACCGCCATTCGTTCCTCGACAATCGTGTCGCCTCAGGCCCTGGCGTTTCTCAATGGTCCGGTGGTTCGCCAGGCCGCTGCCGCGTTGGCTCGACGCTTGCAGGCCGATCGTCCGAAAGCCGAATCGCCGGCGCTGGTTCGGGATCTGTTCCGCAGGGTGCTCGGCCGGGAACCCGGTCGCTCGAGCGTGGCACTGGCGCTCGAGTTTCTGGAAGAGCAAAGGACGGGCTACCAGTCCCTGGCACGCCAATTCGAATCCGGGAAACGTGAGGCCGGTCGTGGGCTGGTGCTGGATCTGACGGCGGTGGGGCTGTCACCCGGTGACGTCTCTCGCTGGGCTGATGACCGTGCCGGGCAGACCGGGATTGTCTTTCGGCCCCGTGGCAAAGGTCGTCCGCGATTGGTCGCCGGTGCCACGCCGACCGGCCGGCCCGCCGTCCGATTTGGCCCCGGGCCGACGGTGCTGCAGGCCGACGACAATCCACTGGTGGAGTTTGGAACCGGCGATTTCACCGTGTCGGTGGTCTTCCGGATGGATCCGGCCAGCGGTGGGGGAACCCAGATCCTGGGCAAGGACTCTTATCCCGGAGGTGGTGCTTCTTACACCGGGTATTTCTTTCACGAGAACGGGGGACACCTGCGGTTTTCCACTCGCAACCTGCGGCAGGGCAAGGGACCGGTCAATTACCTGGATTCGATCGGGACGATTCAGCGGGGCCGCTGGCACCGCGCGACGGCGGTCCGGTCTGGCCGCACGGTGAAACTGTTTCTGGACGACAAGTTGTCGCCGGATCGTACACTTCTTGAGCCGTCGCCGACCAACATCGACAACACGGTGCCTTTGAAACTCGGACTGATCGACGAACACGATTCCGGCGCGTTTCACGGGGACCTGGCCGAGGTTCGTATCTACCGGAGGTCGCTGTCTGACGAGCAGGTCCGGTTGTTGCATGTTCGCCAGGGGCACGAGTACCTGGGCCAATCGCCCCCCGATCCGCTGGACCTCGCCTGGGTGGATCTGTGCCAGGCCATTTTCTGTCTCAACGAGTTCCTTTATATCGAGTAGCCCGTGTCGAACCTCCGACGGGCCGTCGCCCATGTCTGAATCTCCCATTGCACATCGAATGACCGGGTACGCTTCGCGCCTCGATTTTCTGTCGCGGGCGGGCGCCGGTTGTGGCACGCTGGCCATGGCGAGCCTGTTGGCCGAAGGAGCCATGACGGGTCCGGATCCACGAGTCCCCCTGGCTCCCCGATCGACACACCACCGGCCGGGGGCGACGTCGGTCATCTGGTTGTTCATGCACGGTGCGCCCAGCCAGGTCGACACCTGGGACTACAAGCCAGCATTGGCTCGGCGACACGGCCAGGCGGTCAAGGACTTTGATCAATCGACCGGTTTTTTTGCCGGTCTGGGGGGGCCGATCATGCGATCGCCGTTTTCGTTCCGACGGTACGGCGATTCGGGGACGTGGTGTTCTGAACTCTTCACCCAAACGGCCCGTCACAGCGACGACATGGCGTTCATCCACTCGTGCTTTGCTCACGAGAACAACCATTCGCCAGCCCAGTTCCAGATGAACACCGGGATGGCCAGGATGGGTTTTCCGTGCGTGGGATCGTGGGTGACCTACGGGCTGGGGACTGGGAACCGGAATTTGCCGGGTTTCATTGTCATGTACGATTCACGCGGGCGGGGAACTCCAAAGTCCCGAGCGTCGGCCTGGGGGTCTGCATTTTTGCCGGGCGTGTACCAGGGGACCCCGGTTGTCAGTCACGACAAGCCGATCGCCAACCTGAGACGGCCCGGTCGGCTGACCGACCGGATGCAGCGGCGGCAACTGGGATTGATTTCCCGGCTGAATCGTCGGCATGAACGTCGATTGCCGGGCCGGACGGAGTTGGAAGCGAGGATTCGCAGCTTCGAACTGGCCTACCGGATGCAGATGGCGGCGCCCGAGGCCTTGGAGTTGTCCCAGGAGACGGCGGCGACCCGTGCGTTGTATGGTCTCGACGATCCGCGGTGCGATCACTTTGGTCGCCAGGCGTTGATGGCCCGTCGGCTGGTCGAACGTGGCGTGAGATTCGTACAACTCTACAGCGGCGGTTTCAACAACGACGATTGCTGGGACGGGCATTCCAACATCGATCGCAATCATCGCCAGTTTGCCGGCGAGACCGACCGGCCGATCGCGGGCCTGTTGACTGACCTGAGGCAGCGAGGATTGCTCGATTCGACACTGGTGGTGTGTTGTGGAGAGTTTGGCCGATTGCCGCTGGTGCAGAAGGGGGGGACTGGTCGGGACCACAATCCCCAGGCGTTCACCACCTGGATGGCCGGTGGCGGTGTCCGCGGTGGAACCCATTACGGTGCGACCGACGAAATTGGCATGAAGGCGGTCGAGAACCGGGTCAGCGTGCACGACCTGCACGCGACGATCCTGCATCAACTGGGACTCGATCACGAGCAACTGACGTTCCGACACAACAGCCGCGACATCCGTTTGACCGATGTGGCTGGACGGGTGATCCACGAGATCATCGGCTAGGAGGCTCCTCGGGAGCGGAGGGCCGGTTGCTCGCCCCTAGCGGTGCACTTGGAACCACTTGAGCACGTGGGCCACCTTGACCATCAACCGGCTGGGGCGAGCGACGATGCCATGGCTGGCCCCGGGCACCCGGACCATCATCGTGTCGACGCCTCGCAGCTTCAGGGCCTGGTAGAATTGCTCGGACTCCGAGATTGGCGTGCGGTGATCATCCTCGCCGGTCAACAGCATCGTCGGGGTGGTGACCTTGCCGACCAGCGAGATGGGTGAGCGGGCCAGGTACCGTTCGGGTTCTTCCCATGGCATGTGATGGAACCAGTAGCGGGAAATGCCNGGGTAGGCNTCGGTGACGCCGATGAAACTGTGCCAGTTGATGACAGGTTTCTGGGCGACGGCCGCCTTGAAACGTCCGGTTTTGCCGACGACCCACGCGGTCAGGATCCCGCCGCCGCTGCCACCGGTGATGTATTGTCGGTTCCGGTCAGCCCAGCCACGATCGATCAGGACATCGAGCCCGGACATCATGTCCTGGAAATCGCCTTCACTGGGGTAGTTGTGATCGATCAGGTCGGTGAATTCCCGGCCGTAGCCGGTGCTACCCCTCGGGTTGGTGTACAGGACGATGTAACCGGCTGCCGCGTACAACTGGATCTCGAACGAGAATCTTTCGCCGTAGTTGGCAAAAGGTCCGCCGTGAATCTCNAGCATCACCGGCAGTGGTTTCGAGTCCTTGTTCCGTGCCCGGGCATCGAAGCCGGGTGGAGTGACGACCCAGCCGTGCATCTCGCGGCCNTCGAAGGACGACTTGTATCGGATGGCTTCGGTGCGGGCGAGTTGGCGTTGCGAGAGGAGGTCGTGGTTGAGTTCTGTGATTCGTCGTGATTGTTTGCCCTGCGNGGTGATTGCCACGTCCGCGGGNTACTCGGGACGAGTCTGGGTGTAGGCCAGCGTCCCGCCGTTGGAGACCGAGAACGTGCCNCCCGCGTAGGGCCGTCCGATGACCGTGCCGCCGACGTTCGTGGCCACGGCAACGACTTTCTCGGGTTTCTTCAGGGACACGAAACCGACCCGGGTGATTCCCTGGTCGTCGTACTGGAAGAACAGGCCGGAACTGTCAGCCGCCCAGATCGACATCCCAGGCGTGCGATCCAGCGTGGCGGCGAGGACACGTGGGGGGGTGTTGGCTTTGTCGAGCCGTTGGAGTGTCAATTCGTCAGCCTGGTAACTNTTGCCGACGTCCTGGTACCCGAGATAGGCGACCCACTTGCCGTCGGGTGAAACGGTGGGGCTATGGTCGGGGCCCTTGCGATCGGTGAGTGTCGTGATTGTCCCATCGGCAACGGCGACGCTGTGCAAGTCCGACCGGCGGGTCTGGAGTTGCCAGTCGGGACGACGTGTGGCCGAGAAGATGATCTGCCCCGAGTCGGCGGTCCACGACAGGCGGCCGGAGTGGTTGTAGTTGCCCGAGGTCAGTTGCCGTGGCGCCCCACCCTCGGCGGGGACGACAAAGATGTGAGTGAATCCCGGTTCGAGATAGCCACGTCCGTCGGCCCGGTATCTCACCTGGTCGAACACGCGGGCCGGCTTGGCCCACTTGGCACCCTTGGGCGGTTTCGGCAGGCTGGCGAACGGTTTTTGTTTCGTGGAAATGAAGAGNGTGAAGGCGAGGGACCGGCCGTCGGGNGACCAGGTGAGATTGCCCGGTGATCGGTCGAGTTGTGCGACCCGTGCGGTTTGTCCCGAGTCGACCCAGCGGACCACCAACTCGTTGCCGGTTTCGCCACTGACGGAGTAGGCCAGCCGTGTGCCGTCGGGAGACCAGGTGGCGCCCGAGGCCTTGATCGAGTCATCCAGCAGTGGGCGATGGTTTTTGCCACCGGTGTCGATTGTCCAGAGCCGGCCGCGGACACGGTCGGTCATGATGTCCATCGAGTTGCGGGTGTAGACGACCTGTTTGCCGTCGGGNGAGATCTGTGGATTCGAGGCGTATTCGAGTGCGAAGGCGTCGATCAACTCCAGTGGCCTGGCAGCCACCGCCGGCAGCGAGCCGGCCATGGCGATGACGAATGCGACGATAGCGTGAGAGTGATTCATCGTGGTGTCTTTCGTGGTGAATTGTGATCGGTGATCACCGGGCGTTGTCCGAAGTGAGCGTGAGCATGGCNCGGGCCAGGGCGTCTCCGATCAGGAAGTAGCTCTCGGCGTTCCCGAACCAGTGGTGACCGTGNCCGACATTGGGCGATTGCTTGGCGGGGCGGGCGAAAGCGGTGGTGGAAACGAACGCGGCGTGGCCTCCGATTTCGGGGTGTGCCGCGGCCGCCTTCTGGGCCGCNCGGATTGCCAGCATGTTCTTGTTGGCCTTGGGGCCTCCGTTGCCCAGTTCGCCGATGACGAACGGCAACCCGGGTTGCCGCAGGTCATGGCGGACGTCGTTGACCAGGTGGACCAGGTTCGCCTGGTACTCGGCCAACGCCTTGTTGTCGAACATGTCGTTCCAGCCCTGGAACCAGACGAATCCGGCCAACTGGTAGCCTCCCTTCGCGTGCTCGGGGAATTCCTTGTCGAGGCTGGCCAGTGCCTCGTGGATTTCCGAGAGCATGCGGTGGTAGTACGGCCCGGTGGGTCCGGATGCGCTGGGAGGTCGAAAGTCCTTGTGGAGGCTCTTGCCGCCCCAGGCGGTCTTGACCAGTAGGACTGGGGCCGTGATGGCATCGCCGATCACGTGTCCGAACTGGAATTCGGGGCCGATATGGTGCTTGCCCGGGTAACCGGTGAAACCGATCGAGAGGCCACCNCGTTTGAGTTCCTTGNCAGTCCGGTAGCGAACAAAGACATCGTCACGGACGACCCACTTNCCATCGGTTGTTCTGACGTGTGCGAATCGCCGGGCTTGTGCCGGGTTGGCCATCACTTTCAGNAGGGTGCCACGGCCGCCGTTGTAGTGCTTGGGGTGGTNGAGATCGACGACACNCTGGCCCTGCATGTTGGACTGTCCGGCCAGTATGAACACCTGCAGTTTTTGGGGTCGAGGATCCCGGGCGTCCGCGACGTCGTAGAGAAGGCAGAGCAACAGCAGTGTGAGCACGGGAGTGACGCGATGCGGGGCAGGCATGCCGACGTTCCGGTTGAGTTTCGGAGGTGTTGTGAATGACGGGAAGTGTCAACTGATCCAGGCCAGTCGACCGTGTTATCCCCGGACGAGCCGTGCGGCGAGGTTGTTTTGTCCGCCGACGTCGGTGAGTCGACGGTAGCGGCCTTCGAAGAGNTAGGTCAGTTCCTCGTGGTCGATTCCCATCAGCCCGAGCATCGTGGCGTGGAGATCGTTGACGTGGACCTTGTCGTCAACGGCGGCGAAACCGAAGTCGTCGGTGGCNCCGATNGTCTTGCCACCCNGGATNCCNCCNCCNGCCAGNAANGCGCTGAANCCGTAGGGATGATGATCCCGGCCATTGGTCCCCTGCTTGATGGGNGTGCGGCCGAACTCNCCGACCCAGACCANNAGCGTTGTGTCGAGCANGCCNCGTTGCTCGAGGTCGCTGATCAAACCGGCGATTGGCTGGTCGACCTTCTGGCCCTGGCTGGTGTGGTTGCCCTGCGTGTCACCGTGGGCGTCCCATCCGCCGCAGATCAACTGCACGTAGCGGACGCCGCGTTCGACCATCCGGCGTCCCATCAGGCACATCTTGCCATAGCGGTCCGACGGCTTGCCGTCTCCGATCCCATAGAGTTGCTGGGTCTGGCGGGTTTCACCGGAGAGGTCGATCAACTCGGGCGCAGCCGACTGCATGCGGAAGGCCAACTCGTAGTTGGAAATGCGGGCGTCGAGACGTGAGTCGCCGGGCCGGGTCGAGCGGTGNAGCCGGTTCCAGGCGTTGATCTGGTCGAGCAGTCGACGTTGTTCTCCGGCCGAGATGGACTTGTGACGCGAGAGGTTCTGGATCGGTGCCCCCTGGATCCTCATGTCGGTGCCCTGGTAGACGGCTGGCAGGAANCCGGANCTGTACATNGAGGCGCCGTTGCGGAAGATGCCGTCGGTCATCGCGATGTAGGCGGGCAGGTTCTGGCTTTGGCAGCCCAGTCCGTAGACGATCCAGGCGCCGGCGCTGGGGTGTCCCAGCAGTTGTGTGCCCGAATGCATCATGATCATCGCCGAGCCGTGAATGAACAGGTCGTGGTGCATCGAGCGGACGATGGCGAGCCTGTCGGCATGTTGGGCCAGTTGAGGGAAGATACTGGAGATTTCCTGTCCGCTTTCACCGTATTTCTGGAACGAGAATCGTGGCGCCATCACGGTGGCGTCAGCGGTGTTGATCTGTGCGAGGTCGTAGTCCTGCAGGTCCTTGGGCAGTAGTTTTCCGTCGAACTTCCTCAGCACCGGCTTGGGATCGAAGGTCTCGAGTTGGCTGGGCCCCCCCTGCATGAACAGGAAGATCACGTTCCGGGCTGTGCCGGGCAGTTGAGGTGATCGGGCCGAGAGGGGCGTGACGGCTCTCTCGGCNTCAGCCAGCGACCGCCGTTTGAGCAGATCGCCCAGTGCCAGGGCCCCGAACCCCAATCCACCAGTTTCCAGGAAATCACGTCGTGTNGTCATTGGCTCAGTCGACAAATGCGAATTCGTTGAGNTTGAACAGGGCGAGGCAGAGTTTGGCCAAAGCCCGTCGTTGCGGTGCAGGGAGTGTCTTGAGCGCTTCGGGAGGAGACTCGAGTTCGGNCTGGCTGGTGCCGGCGAGCGATTCGAGCAACTGGAGGGCGGACCGGGATTCCTCGGCCGATGGCGGGCGAGACAGCACGATCTGCCAGGCCCGTTGGACCTGCTTGACCGGTTCCTTTCCGACTTCCTTGACGACTCGGCCGGCCAGTTGTGTGGCCTGCCTGATGACCGAGTTGTTGTTGAGGCTCCAGAGAGCCTGTGGCGCGACGGTGGTGACGTCCCGGACAGGGCAGCTCACGGAAGTGATCGGCGTGTCGAACACTTCAAACATCGGAAATTTGAAATTGCGTCGGACCATGATGTAGATTCCGCGTCGAGTGTGTTGGGCCGGGTCGGCTGAAACGGTCCAGTGCCATTTCTCTCGCAGNGANGCGATCTCGTCGGCGGCCAGGGGGGGCACCACCGGGGGGCCACCGAAAGTGCGATTGAGTGTTCCCGAAGAAGCGTGGACGGCGTCCCACAATGCTTCGGCCTCGAGACGCCGCCTGTTGGCGCGCCACAGCAGACGGTTGTCGGGGTCTTCCATCAGGTGACGCTTGCCGGCAATCCGGCTCGAACGCCGGTAGGCGGCCGAGTTCATGATCAGCCGGTGCAGGTTCTTGATCTTCCATCCGTCGGCCACGAAGTGGGTGGCGAGCCAGTCGAGCAGTTGGGGGTGGGAGGGGGGTTGGCCCATCTTGCCGAAGTCGTTTGAGGTTTCGACGATGCCGCGTCCGAAGTGCCATTGCCAGATGCGGTTGACCATCACACGGGCCGTCAGCGGATGGTCGGGNCGGGTCAGCCACAAGGCCAGTTGCTTGCGGCTGCCGAAGGGGCGGGCCAGGGCCGCGGGCGTGTTGGTCGTGTTGGCCAATGCGGCTGGTAGAGCCGGTGTCATCAGCTTGCCGGGTGTTTTCAATTCTCCTCGAATCAGCAGGTGAGTGGCGGGAATCAGTGCGGGATGNCGACGTCCCAGGACNCGGGCCGTTGGCTGGTGCATCANTCCGGCGTAGTCGACGGCGAATTGTCCCGCCGCCCGTTGNGGGAGGGCGATCACGGATTGTGCGATGGCATTGAGCAGNTNCTGTTTCTGCTTGGCCTGCTCNGGAGTCAGTGTCTTNCCCGCATGACTGGNNTCGAANAGCTTGTACGCGCGGCGGGCGCGTTCCACCGCGATAACCCGCGGGTAGGCCTGNCGCCAGTCGGCTTCCTCCATGGCCGTCCACAACGGGATCTCGACCTCGCGGGCAGCCGCAAAAACCGCCTGCAGCGCGAAGTAATCGGCCTGGGTGAACGGGTCAAACTTGTGTTCGTGGCAACGTGCACAGCCCAGCGTCAATCCCATGAAGGCCGAGGCGGTGGTGTCGGCCCAGTCGATCANGGTCTCGTAGTTGAGCCGCTTGGCATCCAGTCCGGATTCGTGAACTCGTGGTCCGAGCGTGTAGAACCCGGTGCCGATACGAGCNTCCAGGTGCCGTCGTTTCTCCGGGGAGACCTTGTAGACCTTGCGGGGATCGAGATCGAGGTTGTCTGGCCAGATCTCGTCACCAGCGATCTGTTCCTGTACGAAAATGTGNTAGGGNTTGTCGCGATTGAAACTGTCGACGACGTAGTCNCGGTACCTCCAGGCGTTCCGGTAGTAGATGTCGGTTTCGTATCCGCCACTGTCGGCGTAACGGGCGACATCCAGCCAGTGCCGGCCCCAGCGTTCCCCGTAGTGCCGAGATTCCAGTAGCCGGTCAATCAGGCGGTTCCAGGAGCCTGGCCTGGTGTCAGCCAGGAAGGCGGCAGTCTCCTCGGGCGAGGGNGGAAGTCCCAGCAGGTCGAAATGAGCCCGGCGAACCAGTGTCATCTTGTCGGCCGTTCTGGCAGGCTCGANTTTCGCGTCCTGCAGACGCTTGAAGATGAACTGATCGATCTGGTTGCGGACACGTTTCTTGTGACGGAGCTGCCGTCGTTCNGGAACCGCTGGTGCCCGCAATGGGACAAAGGACCAATGGGGTGCGGACGGTTCCTGCGGTGTTTCTGGCTCCCGTACCAGGTTGGTTTCGGCACGGACCGTACCGGCGGCGCAAGCGAGGGCGAACAGTCCAATTGAGGCGTGGCGAGGGGAGAACAAATTTCTCATCCAGACAGTATGTCAGATTCTCTGTTCAGGGCACGTGGATGTCGGTTTTTCAATGAGTGTGCCNGTTCGTCGTGGTCGGCGGTTTTCCGTGTCCCGGAGGATTGGTAAGCTGCTGGAACTGGCCAGAGGTGCTCCCAATTGCGTTGCTTCGGCAAGTGGTTCCGATGCGAGGGTCCGATATGTGNGGATGGCGTCTCGTTTCCTGGAGTGTTCTGTTGCTGGCGACCGTCGTATCGGTCCCGGGGTGTGGAGACAGCGTGACGCCGGCGCCGGTGCCGGTTGCAGTCAATGGCAGCGGGCCGGAACCCGGTCCGCCGCCGGTTGTCGATGAACCCGGTCCGCCGCCGGTTGTCGATGAACCCGGCCCGCCACCGGTTGTCGATGAACCCGGTCCGCCGCCGGTTGTCGAGAGTCCCTCTCGGCCACCTGACGACTCCAAGCCGATTCGTCCGCCGCCGCCGGAGAAAGCCTTCGAGATTGTGACACGTCAGGATCGTCGTTGGGCGATAGTTGCCGCTGGTGTTGTGTTGGACAAGACGCTGATCTCGGACCTGGCCGACGCTGGTGGGCTGTCCGGAATCGACGTGGCAGCCACGAGGGATTCGATGTTGAAGGTGGTCCCTGTCATTCGGCGTTTTCCACAGTTGACAGTGGACTTCGCAGCNGGTCGATGGACGCCCAGAAAAGTCATCCTGAACGAACGGACCACCACGGCCGACTTGCGTGCCGTGGCGTCCATGCGGGAGGTGCGTTGGTTGGACCTGTCGGCCTGCCGGGTCGGGGATTCCGAGTTGGTCGAGTTGGACAAGATGGTGGGATTGGAGTCTCTGAGGCTGCCACCAACGACCTCCGACGGCATTGGTCCCGTGCTGGTTCGGTTGAGGTCGCTGAAACACTTGTCGCTCGAAGCGACCCGGGTGACGGCTGCNACAGTCGCTGTGTTGCCCAGGGGGCTTGAGTCCCTGAATCTCTCGGGGACAACGATCGACGATGCGGCGATCGAGCACCTCCGTCGCCTTCCTGGGCTGAGACAATTGTGGCTGGACGAGACTCCGGTGGGAGACAAGTCGCTGACGGTGGTGTCCACGCGGACAACGATTGAGACGCTGGGGCTGACCGGTACCGGGATTAGCTCTGAAGGAATCAAGCAACTGGCCGGCCTCGCGAATCTGACCGCGTTGCACCTGGCGGAGACAGCGATCGATGATGAAGCGTTGGGCGTGTTGATTTCGATGAAACAGCTGAAGTTTCTGGACGTGACCGAAACCGGTTTGAGCGTCGGTGCCCGCCAGACCCTTGTCGGGTCCTTGCGGCCCTCGGAGGTTCACGTTGATCGCGATGCACTGGTTCAGGCGCTGGACGATACCAATGGCCGGATGGAGTTGGCGCTGGCACGGATTGCCCGGGTGACCCGGAATTCGGATGGCCAGGTGGTGGCATTGAACATTTTTGATCCGAGGTTCAGNGACATCGGCATGGAGAGGCTGCGCCAGTTCACGTCGTTGAAGCGGTTGAGTGTTGAAGGGACGGCGGTGACCGACGAGGGAATCAAGTCCCTNTCGGCCATGACTCAACTGGAGGAACTCTGGCTGGGCAATACCGTTGTCGGGGATACCGGGCTCGAGGTGATTCGTTCCCTGCGGTCNCTGCGTCAACTGCACCTGAAGGGCACGCGGGTCACGGTCTCGGGCGTGCTTTCGCTGTGGCCGGCCTTGGCTCGGGTCTCAATGAGTTTTCCGGGGGGACGACTTGGCCCGGGGTGGCTGGTCCTGAACAGAAANGCTGGTCCACTGGAATTGCTTCCGCTGGACGGTCTCCGTGGATTGCAGCACCTGCAGTTGGTGGGTGTCCATCCGGGAGATGCGGGATTGGAACACATTGCGGGCCTGGTGGAACTCGAGACCNTGCGATTGCCCCGGGCCGGAATCCAAGGTCCCGGGCTCGTGCATCTCCACAATTTGGGAGGGCTGCAGGTGNTGGACCTGACCGGCAATCCTCTCGANGATTTGTCCTCGGACCTGATCCCCGCGTGGGTGGAACTGCGAGAGTTGATACTGGATCATTCGAATGTCTCGAGCCTGGCGCCTTTCGCCACGGCGGGGCGGACGGCATTGAAACGACTGAGCCTGGCGGGGACCTCGATCANCGACACGCAGTTGGCGGTGTTGCCAGTATTGTCGAATCTTGAGCTTGTGGATCTGACTGGTTGCCCGGTCACCGACACGGGGCTGGCGGCTTCCGTGACAAGGTTGCCGAACCTGCAGGCATTGGCGTTGGGCGGGACCGGCATCAGTGATGCCGGCGTTGGCAAGCTGGCCGAGTGTTCGTCGTTGCGGGTGTTGCGATTGTCAGACACCGCGGTGACGTCTGNGGGATTGTCTCGGCTGGCCCGTCTGCCGCAACTCACCAGGCTGGATTTGTCCGGTTGCATTGTTGATGAGACGACCTTGAAAGCCGTCGGTCGTTTTGAACAACTCGCCCGGGTCGATCTGCGCCGCACGACATTGTCGCCGATGGCCGTGGCCCAATGGCGAGCCGCTCACACGGAGTGCGAGGTGATTTACGCGGTGGATCCGCTGCTGGAAGCCCTGGCGGATGAGACCAGAAACAAACCGGTCACGCTGGACACGGCGGTGCGACAGGTGGCTGAGGTCGAGGTCTTGCAAGAGGGAGGGGTGTCGGTGACCGTGACCGACGCCGACCTGACCGATGTGGGTGTGGCACGACTGGCGACCTACGACGGCCTGACCCGGCTGGTGCTCAACGGCGTGAGCGTGACGTCTGCGGGATTGTCCCGGCTGGAGTTGTCCAGGTCATTGAAGGTGCTGGATCTTTCGAGTACGAGTATCACGGATCACGCCAGCACCAACCTGTCCCGGCTGGTTGGCCTGACCGAGTTGTCCCTGGCTGACACGGAGTTTTCTGACCGTGGGCTGGCACGGCTCGAGGGACTGGAAAAACTTGAGAGTCTCGATCTGGCGGGACTGGCGATCACGGCCAATGGCCTGACGGCCGCTCTTCCCAGGTTCACCGCTTTGCGCCACGTCAATCTCGCGGAAACGTGGATCGTCAATGCTGATCTCCGGGTCCTGGGGACGGTCAAGAACCTGGACTCTCTCTCTCTTCGCGACACCGTGATCAGCGATCGCGGCGTCCCAGCCATCTTGGCTTTGAAGTCCCTGAAGAAGCTCTGGATTGAGCGGACCCGGATCAGCGAGATGGGCCTGCAAAAGCTCAAGAAGGGTTTGCCTGGATGTGAGGTGTTTGGTCCCTGAGTGACACGGTGGGTGGACGTGACTTTGACCCGGCTCCTGTCGGTGTTGTCTAATCCGAAACCGGCTGCGATGTGCTTGTCGTTTGCCACAAGAATGAGGCGGGAGAGTCTCGCAATGACTTGGAAGACGTTGTGTTTGCTGGTGTTTTCACTGGTGGTGTTTGCTGGAGATGCCGATCCGGTTCTGGCACAGGACACGGGTGCTGATCAACGGCCGCCTGCCAGCGTTGTCATGTCTCTGCGGCGGCACCTGTTGCACCGGTTCGATGAAAACGGCAATGGCCGGCTCGATCTGCGAGAAGCCCGACAGGCGACGAAAACGGTGCTGGGGATCCTTCGAAGAAACCGGGGAAATCCGCTGGTGATTGCGGAACTTCCAGCCGGATTGCGGCCGGTTGTTTCTGTCTGTGACCGCAATCGGGACGGAGTACTGGGACCGGCTGAACAGGTCAAGCTGCGACGTGCCATGCCACACGCCACGCGACCACCTCGCCAACGACCCAAACCGCCGGTTCGTCCGGGTGATGGTGCCGCGGATGGCGACGACGGCGAGAAGTCTCGTCATCCCCAGCTGACTCCCGCGTTGCTTCTTCGATTGTCGGGCCTGTTGCTGCAGGCATTTGATCGCAACAAAAACGAGGTGCTGGATCCTCCCGAACGGTGCCACGCCCGCAGGACGTTGTTCGGCTTTTTGTCTCGTCTTCGTGGCCAGGAGATTCCAATTGGCTCGGCACCGCCTCGCCTTGGTCGGATCCTGAGTGCGTTTGACCTCAATCGTGATGGCAAGCTGGGAATCGTCGAGACACAGGTGCTGATTCGGGCTCTCAAGATCTTGCTGCGGCCACGACCGCGGCCGGAACCTGGAGAGCCCGGAGACGGTGAACCGCCCTGGCGGCCACGTCCGGAACCCTCGATCGGCGAGGACTTCGACGACTTGCGACTGGACGGCCCGTCATCCGATGGTGGGTTCGCGGTGCGTCCGGGACGCTCGCCTCGACCGGATTTCTAGACGACTGGCTTCCAGCCCTCCTGGTAGTCTCGTTCCCACAGCCCGGCGGCCTTGTCGTTGCCGATGATGTGTCCGTCTGACGCACGGCACGTGAGGGCCTGTCCGGTCCGCTGGGCGATGTTGCCCAGGTGACACAGCAGCGTGCTCTTGTGTCCTTCGGCAACCTCGCAGTTGAGTTTCCGCGGTGTGTCGTTGCGGATGGCGGCGGTGAAGTTGTCGATGTGTTCGATGTCACCGCGGCTCTTCCCGTCGACTTTTTCGTACACCTTGTCTCCACCGTCGTAGATGGTGTGGCCGCCGTTGCTGTCGAGTTCCATCGATCCCTTGTCACCGTAGAAGGTGACGAATCCTCCTCGGTGACGGTTGCAACTGAGTCCCTGCCAGGTGATGGCACGGTTGCCGGGGAATTCGAAGGAGACCTGGTGCGTGTCGGGCGTCTGCTGGTCGTCGTTCCAGTGGTAACGGCCACCGCTGGAGGTGACGCGAATCGGGAAGTCGACGCCCAGTCCCCAGCGACACAGGTCGAGGGTGTGGACACCGTTGTTGCCCAACTCGCCGTTGCCCCAGTGCCAGAACCAGTGCCAGTTGTAGTGCACGCGGTTGTCGAGATAGGGAGTGCGCGGGGCAGGGCCTTGCCAGAGGTCGTAGTTGAGGTGCTTGGGCACGGCGGCCTTTTTGCCACGGCCCAGTGAACCCCGGGCGCTGTTGTAATAGGCCCGGACCAGGTAGACCCGTCCGATGGCTCCCTCGTGAAGTTTTTGCATGGCCTGGATCGTCTGGGGGCCACTGCGTCGCTGGGTGCCGACCTGGACAGCCCGGTTGTGCTTGTGGGCCGCCTGGACCATCCATTCCCCCTCCTGCGGATTGTGCGAGCAGGGTTTTTCGCAGTAGGCGTGCTTGCCGGCATTGACGGCCAGGATGGTGGCTGGAGCATGCCAGTGATTCGGGGCGGCGATGACCAGGGCATCCACCGACTTGTCGTCGAGGATCTTGCGGAAGTCGCCGATCGGGGTGGGGGCCTTGGCGCCGGTGCCGGCCACCAACTTCGCACAGGCAGCGGCGCGGTTGGTGTCCACGTCACAGACGTACTTGACCTCGACGTTGGGCCGGCCGGAAAAGCTGACCGAGAGGCTGCGACCCCGGCTGAGTCCCATCACGCCGACGACCACCTTGTCGTTGGCTCCAGCGGCGCGGGTGGTGGATGCCGTGGCCGCGGCGGCGGCGGCCGTTCCCAGGAACGTGCGTCGGTTCACTGTCGAGGTCATTTCGAATTCTCCCCATCTCGGGCTGATCGTGGTCAATCACTGCATCCTATCGGATTCACACGGCCGGAGCGACCACCGGACGGTCGTTCCGGCAGGTACCAGGTCGACATCGCCAATCGTTAGTGATCGGTGACCGCCCCGTCAGCGAATCTCATCCGGGGTCGATTCGCCGGGACGTAGGGGCGCTTGGCGGCGACTTTTTCGTCGAGAGTGGCACCCAGTCCGGGCTTGTCGGGGATCAGGGCGTAGCCATCCTTGAAGACCGGCCCGGCTCCGCGGAACAGGTCCTGGAAGAACTGCGTGGGAGGTCGGCTGATTTCCTGGATGGCGAAGTTGGGCGCGGTGGTGTCGACGTGCAGCGAGGCCAGTGTGCTGACGCTGCTTTGCGGGTTGTGGGGGGCGAGTTGGATCCGGTACGCCTCGGCTATCGTGGCAATTTTCTTCAACTCGAGAATTCCACCGCAGTGCACCACGTCGGGCTGGACGTAGTCGACCAGGTGCCGGGCACAGATCGGTGCGAACCCGTACTTGGTGAACAATCTCTCGCCGGTCGCCAGGGGCACCCGGGTCTTGCTTCTCAGGTGGGCCAATTCGTCGACATCTTCGATCTGGGTGGCTTCCTCGATGAAGTACGGATGGTAGGGTTCGGCGCCAGCACAGAATTCCACTGCCATTGGTGGAGTGGGGAATCCGTGCAGGTCGATGAGGATCCGGAAGTCGGGTCCCACGGCCTCCCGAACGGCCTTGAGCCGCGCCAGTGCATCCCGCACATCCCGGGAGGGGTCGACAACGAGACCGCGTGGCCTGAGAAATCCTCCCTTGGCAGCGGTCCAACCCTCCTCCTTGGCTTTGGCCCAGTTGCGAGCGTAGTCGGCCGGGGTCGTCCCCCCGGCGTGAACGTACATCTGCATCTTGCGGCGGGCGCGTCCGCCCAGCAACTTCCAGACCGGCTGGCCGACCGCCTGGCCCAGGATGTCCCAGAGGGCGATTTCCACGGCGCTGATGGCCGAGTTGAGGATCGGGCCACCACGCCAGCGGGGCCAGCGGTACATCGCCTGCCAGTGCATCTCGATGTCGGTCGGGTCCTGTCCGACCAGGTACCGCTTGTGTTCGAGGATCGCCTGTTCGACGGTCCTGGCCTTGCTGGTGATCGAGCCTTCCCCAAGCCCGACGAGCCCCTTGTTGGTCATCACCTTGACGTAGACGTAGTTCTTTCCACCGGCGTTGACGACGAAGGTTTTCAGGTCGGTGACCTTCAGCTTTTCGCCCCGGGCCTTCTCCTGGGCGGCGGCCAGTGGGCTGTCGGGGCCAACAACTCCCGAAAGACCGGCGGTGGCCGCAGCTGCGGCGCAGTGGAGGAAATCACGGCGATTGAATTGGCAAATGGACACGACGGCGCTCCCTGCATATGAGGATTCAAGACGCCGTCAGCTTCGACAATGACAGGGTGGGTTGCAATCGCGTGCTGGTGGTCCGGGGCCGCTAGCTGGTTTCTTCGACCGTGAACCCGTGCTGTTTCTGGTGGTGCGGGCCGTCGAAATGCTGGGTACTTTTGAACAGTTCGATCCGTCCGTCCCCGGCCGCTTCCTCGACCTTGGCTCGCATCGCGGCCAACTGGTCCTTGTCGAGAGGTTTGAAGCCGCGGCCGGCTTTCAACGCCTGTTCGAGATCACGGCGGATGCGGATTCCGACGACCTGGGTGGAGACCGGCTGCGAGAGCGAGTAGTGGATGCATTCCTCACCGGTGGCCAGGCCGGCGGCGGGAATGGCCCCGTTCTTGCCGTCCGGGCTGCCGGCCAGTGTCTTCATCCCGATCACTCCCACGCCATTTTTCAGGCAGACCGGAACCACGTTCTTCTGGAAGCTGCGATAGAAGTAATCGCAGATGTTGATCGGCATCTGCGCGCTGGCCCACTTGTAGGGTTGGCCGAGCATCTCGAGATGGATGCGGGGATCCTTGTGCCCGGTGAAGCCGATGAAGCGGACCTTGCCCGCCTTCTGGGCCTCGAGTGCTGCCTTCAGGCCACCCTTCTCGAAGACCCATTCCGGGTCGTTGTCGTAGTTGATCTCGTGGAACTGCCACAGGTCGATGCGGTCGGTCTTGAGTCGCTTGAGGCTGTCGTCGAGGTTGGACATCGAGCCCTTGTAGTCCCGCTCACAGTTCTTGGTCATCAGGAAGACCTTGTCGCGTCGGTCGGTGATCGCCCGGCCCATCAATTCCTCGGCGTACCCATCGTGATAGTCCCAGGCGTTGTCGAAGAAGGTCATGCCTCCGTCGATCGCCTCGTGCATCATCTTGATTGCCTCGGGTTCACCGTCGTCCTTGCCGCACTGGCCAATGTGCCAGCCGCCCAGGCAGAGGATCGAGACCTGTTCGCCGGTCTTGCCCAGTGGCCGGGTGGGCAGGCCCTTGCCGTTGTCCTGCTGGGCGCCGAGGATTTCCTCGGCGAGCCCGAGGGCGACGCCGGCGGCCACACCGGCCTGGAGAAAGTCACGACGGGTGGTTTCGTCGGTCATGAGTAATCCTGTGCGTTGAGGTGTTCCGCGATGGAGCGTTCGAGGTGCGTGTGAGACGGGATGATAACAAACGGCGAGGACGACTGGCAGAGGCTTCGGGCCGGAGGATAGGATCAAGCCGGTACAGGGAACCAGGGAGATCGGTGATGTTGCGTTGTGACCAACTGGTGTCGTGGATGGGAGTGTGGCTGGTGACAGGGGCCCTGGCGGCCTCCGCAGCCGACGATTCGTCTCCGGCGGCCATCCGTGCGGCGTTGAAGTTGCGGGGGGTGACCGTGTCACGCGCGACGGCCGAGACCGCCGGTGGCGGGTTGGACATCGACGTGCAACGGGACGTTGTTTATGCAGTCAACGGTGACCGGAAAATGACCGCCGACGTGTTCCTGCCCCGTGGGGACTCGAAGGGACTCCGGCCGGCCGTGCTGGTCGTGCACGGCGGAGGCTGGCTGAAGGGCGACAAGTCCAAGTTCCATCACCTGGCCGCGGCTTTGGCCCGTCGCGGTTTTGTCGCGGTCTCAGTCGGCTACAGGCTGGGCGGTGAGGCGAAGTTCCCGGCGGCGGTTCACGACTGCAATGCCGCGACCCGGTGGTTGAGATCGTCGGCGGAGCGATACCGGGTGGATCCGAAACGGATCGGCGCGGTGGGTGGTTCGGCTGGTGGGCATCTCGTTGGCCTGATGGCCGCGGCACCACACGTGGCGGCCCTGCAGGGAAATGGTGGACACGCGGGAGTCTCGAGTCGATTGCAGGCCGCGGTTGTGTTGGCCGGTCCGATGCAACTGACCACGGGACCGGTTGCCCGGAAATCCCGTGAGCAGCCCGAGAGTTCCAATGCCAACAAGTGGTTTGGCAAGACACTGGACCAGGCTCCCGCGTTGTACAAGCTCGGGGCGCCGTTTACCCACTTCTCGCCCAAGACACCGCCGATGCTGTTCATGCGGGGCCAGTACGATGATCCTCCCGCCAACACCCAGGGGCGCGCCCGGCTGGCCGGGCACAACGTCTCAACCCGTGCCACCGTCTACTTCCGTGGTCGACATGGTTGCTGGAACCAGCATCCGTGGTTCGATGTCATGGCCGATGATATCGACGCGTTCCTGTCACGGCACCTTGGCGACCCGACTCCCGGACAACTGATTCCCTGGACAAGCGGTTGGCTGACACAGGAGGGGGTCGACGTGTACCGGGCGGCTGACCGGGTTGAACTGGTTGTCGGCGCGGCCCTGGCCAACCGGGTGCTGAAACTGCCCCGGTTGAACAACCCGGTCAAGAGTGTCGAGATCATCAATCCGGAACTGCGAAACAGCAAGCAACGGAAGTTGCAGATCGCTCCCATGCCGGCTCACTGGGAGATTCGCCTGCCGCAAGTGAAGCTGGCATCACCGATGCGCATTCGCATCACGACGGTCGGTCGCCCCTGGAGCGCCAGGTTGCCGCGGGTGGCAGTGCCCGCGACCGCGTCATCGGACACCATCCTGCTCGGTGCTCACGATGCCAACACTGTTGGCCAGAACCTGAGGTACGAACCTCAACCCCACAAGAACACGGTGGGCTACTGGTCGCGGGTCACAGACTGGTGCTGGTGGAATGTCTATGTCGAGCGACCCGGGCGTTACCAGGTGAGCGTGTTGCAGGGATGCGGAAAGGGACATGGAGGCAGCCAGGTGGAGGTGAGGCTGGCAGGACAGAAACTGGGATTCACCGTCGAGGACACCGGTGGATTCCAGGCGTTTCGTCAAAGGACGATCGGCCAGGTCACCATCTCACGCCCGGGGCTGTACAGATTCGAGATCCGGCCGTTGTCGAAGAAGACGATCGCCGTCATGGACGTTCGACAGGCCCGGTTGAAATGGGTGGCTCCGGCAGGAGACTCTGTCGGAACGCTCAGCGGCGAATCACGGGCACTTTCCGCCACCCGCTGAAGCTCTCGGTGTACTCGCGGATCGAAAAGCACCAGATGACCAGTTTCTTGCCCTCGAGGTTGTCCCGGCGTCGCAGCAGCGAGATCCTGGTGGCGGTGGCACCCGACCCGCGGACACCGACCAGGTCGACGGGGATGCCCAGCCCGGCGGCAATGTGGTCGGGCAACCCGGCCCCGGTGGCGTGGAGGGCCGGATCGTGAAAGACCAGCGTGTGGCTGTCGCCGGTGATCAGCACGGGGCTGTTTCGCGCGATCGGAATCGGGATCGGCCGCCCCCCCTTGTTCGGCTTGCCCAGGAAGGTCAGTGGCAGTGACTCGCGGTCCGGCTTGTCCGGGGCGAGCATTCTCGCCAGGTCACCGGTGATGCTCACCGGTCGGGTCATGGTGGCGGAGTTGGTCCGGGAGAGGCCACGCAGCCAAGCGGGTTCCTTGAGGGTCTTGAGAATGGTTGCAGCTGCAACCGCCACGCCACGACCGGACCAGTGCGTGTCGGTCTTGCAGTACAGCGGGCCGAGGCGATCGTGACGGCGGGCGAGAAAGACCGGCATCAGGTCGATGACCTCGACACCACGGGAGGCCAGCAACTTGTGGAATGCCTGGTGATGAATGTCGATGCGGGGTGGGACGGCCCTGGTGTTGGTCCGCGTGGATTCGAATGCCGTGTTCTTGTCGAGCTGCTCGGGATAGACCGCGACCTTGGCGGGAACCGGGACCACCAGCAGGCGGATCCCGGCGCTGTTGAGTTGCCGGTGGAAGTCGACGATGGGTTCCAGCGGGTCGGCGTAACGCTTGTTGTTCGCCCGGGAGACCTTTTGAGCGTGGTCACTCCAGAATGGTCCGACTGTTAACGAGCGGAATTCCGGGGCGAAGAACAGCCATCCGTCGGTGCCCGGGATGACGCTACGCTTGCGTTGGTCGGCCGCGACGGCGTGCAACCGCAGGATGGTGTGGAATGTGGACACCGCTTCAGATGGTGCTGTGCCGGGCTCAGCGGTTCGAGCCGCCTTGTTGGTGACCGCGGCGGCGACCAGCAGGAGTGCGATCGAGAGGATCGGGCGGTTCATTCGAGGTCTCCCCAGTAGGTCGGCAACTCGAGAAGTCGGAAATCCGGGTCGTCGAGTTCGATTCGGTTCAGCCGACCGCGTGTCTCCTGGACGGTTGTCCACGGGATGAGCCGGGCGGTCAAGGTGTCTCCTGGTTTTAGACGCGCAGCGGAGGTCAATTTGTTGTTTTTCATGCCCAGGCAAAAGAGGATTCGCTGGCCGCCGCTGTTGTCTTTGACGTGGAGCGAGAGAACCGCGTCGCGATAGGGGACCGTGCCGGGAGCCGGGACTCCGGAGGTGGCCAGCACGGTGCCGCGATAGAACGTGCCGGACAACGGTTTGGTGGAGTCCGGCACGTGGGGGGGAGAGCCAATATGGACCAGGGGCCAGTCGCCGCCGGACAATTCGCGGACCGCGAATTGCCATACGAGAACCCTGGTGTTGGTGAGCCGGTTGGTGTCATCGCCGAGTTGCCGCCGGGTGGCGTGGGCACCGTCGGCGTTTCTCGCGATGCGGTCGACGGGACGCTGGAGGTGCCAGGAGAGTTGTTCGGCGAACCCAGCCGATTTACCCCAGCCCATCGCGTCGTACGAATAGATGTTGGTGTAGCTGTCGCCAAGCAGGATCACTTCGGCCGTGGTGTCGGGTCGCCAGGGGCTGCGATCGGAGTGGAGCACGGCCTGGACGGTGACAGTTTCGGAGTTGAATCCGGCTGCACCTGGACTCATTCTCATCATTGTCACCAGTTCCCCCTCCTGGCTGACTTCCTGGGATTCACGAACCCACGTTGCCTGCTGTGGATTGCTGTCCAGGCATCCGAGTTCGACGATCCTGCCAGCCAGGGCCTCGGCGACTGCTTCCATCGCCCCGGGAGTCCAATGCGTGTCGGTGGCCAGGTACTGGTCGGAATTGTCTTGCTGCTTTCGGGCGACCAGGACCGGCAGGGGGTCGAAGATGGTGAGGTTGGGCGCCTGGAGAGTCTCAAGGAATCCTGGCCACGACCGGTTGTGCGGGGGTGTCGGGCTGTTGTTGTGCCGTCCGAATTTCTCGGGATGAATCATCGCCTTGTGCGGGGTGGGGACCAGCACGAGTTGGATGTTGCGGTCGGCGAGTTGTCGGGCGAAGTCGAGAATGGCTGGCCTGGGGTCGGGGTGTCTTCCACGTGAGAACTCCAGGCCGCCGCGTCTTCGCCGTGCCAGCACGTCGGGGTCCAGGAATCCTGGTCCGATGCTGTATTGCAGGTCGGGGCGGTAAAACACCCACCCATCGTGTCCGATCCAGGCTTCCTCGGTGCCCCAGCCGGCCCAGCGGGCCAGCCAGGTACGGGTGGGGCCCAACAGCGTGGTGGTGATGTTCGAATTGTCCTCGAGGGCTGTCTCGTATCGACGAATCTCGGCGAGCAGTTCGGCGTTGGCTGCCAGTGTCTTGCGACCGAGATTGCCTCCCGACTGTGACCAGCCGTGCAGGGCAACGCCGGGTGCGGTGAGAATCTCAGCGGCGTCGGGCCACGGTGAATCGCGTTGGCCGGTCGAGAAGGAATACAACTGGTCGCCCCATTGCAGCAGCGGCACCGCGAGCAGCGTGGCGGCGATGGTGGCCACAAAAGTCCTCGCGACACCGGGAGTGATCTCGGTGGTGCCGAGTTCGGCGGTGGCCTGGTCTTCTCGGGTTCGGTGCATGACGGCGCAGGCGACGGGAAAGGCTGGTTGGGACTAGAAGATGAAGTAGATGAACGGGTTGAACGATTGGGTGGTCAGCAGGAGCAGGGAGATCCAGAACAGCCCGACCAGTACGGCAGCCCGCGGAATCGTGATCCGGCGAGTCCAGTCCCAACTCTGGGGCGCTGTCCAGGTGACAATCGCGGCGACAAGCAGCCATCCCAGCAACCAGGGTTGATGAGTCATTCCCGAGAGCAGGCTGTTTCCGGGTACCGACGTCGTGACGCCGGCCAGGGATCGGAGGAAATCACCCGCATCCGAGAGGGAGTTGGAGCGGAAGAAGACCCAGCCGATAGCGACGACCAGGAATGTGATCGTGACGCGGACTGGCCGGGGCAACCGGTCGTAGAGGCTCTGTTTGCCGAGTGCACGTTCCACTGCGAGTGCGGTTCCGTGCAGGGCTCCCCAGGCGACAAATGTCCAGGCGGCTCCATGCCAGAGACCACCCAGGAGCATCACCATGGCCAGGTTGGCGTATGTCCGGGACGGCCCGCGGCGGTTGCCGCCCAGCGGGATATAGAGGTAGTCGCGGAGCCAGTTGGACAGCGAGAGATGCCAGCGTTGCCAGAATTCGGTGATCGAA
>PBOU01000175.1 GCA_002724415.1 Planctomycetaceae bacterium | reverse complement strand
GCTCCGTGGCTCGGCCGGTGACGACAACCTCGACGGTGGCAACGGAACCGACCTGGTCGAGCAGACCGTCGACGCCGACCAGGAACTGACCAACACGCAGTTGAGCGGTCGCGGCACCGATCAACTCGCTGGCATCGAGACCGCGCACCTGACCGGTGGCGTTGGAGACAACCTGATCTCGGCATCCTCCTTCACGCTGGGGTCGGTCACGCTCGATGGCGCCGCCGGCGACGACAACCTGACCGGTGGCAGCCAGGACGACGTGATCATTGCCGCCGACGGGGATGACGTGGCCAACGGGCGTGGCGGAGATGACCTGATTTCCGGAGGTTCCGGAAACGACGTGTTCAGCGGTGGAGCCGGTGCCGACACACTCCAGGGCGATGCCGGCGACGACACGCTCTCGGGACAGGGTGGCCGTGACCAACTCGAGGGATCCGACGGCAATGACCGCCTGGACGGTGGCGGCTCACCGGACACCGTCGTGGGAGGATCCGGCGACGACTGGATGAGTGGTGGGTCCTCCGGAGACGTGCTCAACGGATCTTCCGGGGATGATTTCGCCGACGGTGGCAGCGGCAGCGACCGGATCTTTGGCGGCAGTGGAGCCGATTCGCTCAACGGGGGCACCGGTGAAGACCGGCTCAACGGGCAAGGCGGCAGCGGGGACGTGATCAACGGCAACGACGGAGATGACACCGTTCGTGGCGGCACCGGCGATGACGATCTCGACGGCGGCAGCGGCTACGACGAACTGCGAGAAGGTGGCGATGCCGATTTCGTGCTGGAGAACAACTCGCTCAGCGGACAGGGCCATGACGATATCCACTCGTTCGAGACCGCGCGATTGACAGGGGGTGGGGGAGCCAACCAGATCGACACCACCAGTTTCTCCGGGCCCGTGACATTGCGGGGCAGCGGTGGCGACGACCTGTTGCTGAGCGCCGATTACGACGACCTGCTGCTGGGTGGCAACGGTGACGACACGCTCGATTCCGGTGCCGGGTTGGACACGCTCAACGGGGGCGACGGGACAGACCGGATGCGGACCTCCGGAGACGGAGACTACGTGATCACCGACACCGCGGTCACCGGGTTGACCACGGCGACGCTGGTGGCAATCGAGGCAGCCGACATCACCGGTGGTGACAGCGACAACGTGCTGGATGCCAGTGGCTTTTCTGGCGACACGACCCTGTGGGGCGGCGGCGGCCAGGACGTGATCACCGGTGGAATCGGCGATGACTGGCTCAACGGCAACGACGGAGCCGACGCGATCCAGGGTGGTGGGGGTGCCGACCTGATGCACGGCGGTGAGGGCGCCGACCTGATGATCGGCGGTGACGGTGACGATTCGCTCAACGGAGAAGCCGGAGACGACACCATCGACGGCGGAGCCGGCAATGACCAGTTGATCGGCGAGGAGGGCCGTGACCTGTTGCTCGGCCGCGAGGGCAACGACTCCCTGTACGGCGGGTCGGGCAACGACCAGTTGATCGGCCACGAGGGTCTCGACCGCATCAACGGAGAGGCCGGCAATGACACGCTGCTGGGTGACCAGGGGGCCGACGCGTTGTGGGGAGGCAACGGCAACGACGTGATCTCCGGTGACGACGACAACGATCGTTTGTTCGGCCAATCCGGCAATGACACCCTGCTGGGCGAATCCGGCAACGACCAGTTGCAGGGCGGATCGGCCCGCGATGTCCTGCTGGGCCACGACGGTGACGACACGCTCAACGGGCAATCTGGCCACGACACGCTGGGAGCCGGTGACGGCCGGGACCGGATCAACCCGCATGACAACTCGATGGTACTCAACGAGTTGTTCATGCTTCCCGATGAACTGTTCGATGCCATCGACCAGTTGCGGACACTGTAGGAATTCCGCACCCCGGTTTCAGGGTTTCTCGATGAGGGCCTGACGGGGAACCCGATGGCGGCTTTTCCAGCCCGGCCATGAATCGGTTGTGCAGGCTGTAGCGGCAATTCCGGGCATTTCCCGTGCGATCAGGCGATTCTCAATCTCGCCACCGCTTGCCGTCAATCAGCCCGGCTTGGCAATCCGATCTCATAGGTCGAGTCGTGTCGAGCAATCGCCCCGGCTGCTCTCATGATTGTCATGACCGCCACAACCACACCAAGCATCGGTTCGTCCCATGATTCGCACCAAGTTCGTCGCCGTCCCCACCGCCCTGGTTGCTCTTCTTTTGGCCGTCAGCGTGTCGGTTCCAGAGTCCGCACAGTCTGCCAGCAGGATCCAGCTCTCCAAGCCCCTCATCCCGGGCACGGGATTGAAGATCGAGGAGATGGGTGACGATTTCGAGGACGCGAACTGGAAGTGGTACACCAACGGCCCCAAGGCGAGCCGGAATCTCGATCGTCGCGAGCGATTGCCGGCGGCTGTGAGTGAAAACGAACTGTGGTTCGAGAGCACCTACCGTGGTCGACCCGACCTGGTCCGTCGGGTGGGAACTCCCCTGGGCGGCCCGGTTGGCAGCAAGGGATCGCTGTTGATCCGCACCCTCAACAGCGGCGTCCCCGGCCGCTTCACCCGCACCAGCCAGCAGGACGACCTGATCTTCGGTGGTGGCTCGCGATTCGGCACCTTCATCGACGTCAAGCACCAGCCAAGTTTCCTGGTCCACGTCTACCTGCCGCCGTGGAAGTACTGGGACAACATCACCGATTCTTCGCTGGGAATTCGCTGCGATGTCGAGGGCCGGCCGTGGAAGGACCTGACCCGCCAGTTGTTCACCACCAGAATTTCCGACCGCACACAGACCTACTGGCCCGGGTTCTTCATCCAGTTCAACAGCCCGGACGACAAGCGGTACAACTTCACCAAGCCCGCGGCGTTGATCATCATGCGAGCTGACGAGAGAGGCGAGGATGTCGTGGGTCCCGAGATCAAGCAACCGGGCTGGTGGACCTTCGGAATGTCGTTCACACCTGACGGTCGGGTCCATTACTACGCCTCACCCGGCGTCGACCCGTTGACCGCCCGGGATCGAATCGGGAGCTTTTTCCCCTACAGCAACCGGACCCGCAAGTTCAACTCGTTCTTCTTCAACGTCATCAGCCGCAATGACGGCAAGCACTGGTCGACACCATGGGTGATCGATAGTCCCTATGTCCACGTGGCTCGTCGTAGTGGCATCGCCAGGAAGTAGGGCGGGCAAGCAGCCGCGGTCACTCGGCCGCCACCGCCTTGAGCCTCAGCACGATCATCGCCAGCAGCACCGCCACCACCACGCCACAGGCATAAATCGCCGGCAGAACCATCGCGTCCTCGCTTCCGGTGGCGGCCCCCAGGGCGGTCGCCGGCAACCACATCAGCGGGAAGCCGCAGCCGGCCAGGATCACCACCAGTGCCAGGGCCAACGGCAAAGCACCCCAGCGGACGTACAGGCTCAGCAACACAACCAGGTGCACCAGCACCAGGTAGACCAGTCCCACGATCCACGTGCGATAATCGGTGACCAGGTCCTGGAAGACCGTCTCATCGATCCGGGTTGCAAACAAGAACCACGCGATCACCGGCAGCAGGGCCAGGCTCCCTCCTCCGAGCTTCTCCACCACGATCCGCCAGGTCGGCAGCGGGAATCCCAGCGTCACCGGCAATGTCCCGGACTTGCGTTCATCGTGGAAGATGCGTGATGCGAACACGCCCCCCTCGGCAGCCATTGCCAACAGCAGCCCCGCCATCACCATCGCCGCCCACGGCCGGTGGGGAATCTCGCCGGAAGAATCCGATTGCACCCAACCGCTGATGGCGACAAACCCGCCGTAGGCCAGCGTCCTGAGCAGCAACCCGGGCACGCCACCGGTCACGAAATGAAATTCTCTCCACGCGATCGCCACCCTCCATGCACGNCCAGCGCCCAGCCACGTTGGCCANCGCCACCATCGNCCTCCTGCCCGACCCCGGGGAGAGACTCCACTGAGAGAATCTCGTGTGGCGGGCACAAAGAGNCACCACGCGNTCNCAAACAGGCTGACCGCAACGGAGACATCCATCACGACCCCGTCGCTCAAGGGCGATTGGGAGAAACCGCTGCTACCGATCGTTTGCAACCGCGTGACGATGCTCATCTGGTCGTAAGCAGCCAGCCAGTCGCCAACCACCGGGACCCAGGACAACCCAGGCGAGATGTCCTCGACCCCGGCCGGCCCGTGTCGCCACNAGTTCTTCGACATGATGAGGGCCGTCTGCTCAATTCCCTGCAGTCGAAGCTGGACGACGGCCACCAGCAGTACCAGTGGTCTCATGANCCACCCGCCACCGAGAACCACGACCAACCCCAGCAGGGTCAACGCTCCAGCATTGCCGGAACGCCGACAAAACACGCTGGACAACAGCCCGATGTTGGCCACCAGGGCCAAGAACGCTGCCAGCGCGATGTAGCCGGCAGCAATCTGGTTGAGAGTCACTCCGCCCAGCACAATTGCCAGCAACGCAAACGGAAACTGGACGATCAGCAACAGCGCGATGCTGAATTGCCGGGTCATCGATTTCCCCAACAGGACCGCCAACGGACTCACGCCAGCGAGCATCAGCAATCCCAGGGTTCCCTCCTCCTTCTCCTCGGTGATCGCAGTTGACAGGACACTGACTGCCGCCAGGCCAATCAACGCCAGATTGAGCCACAGGATGTTGCTGAAAAAGAACAGGCCGGGGGCTCCCAGCGAGAGACTCCGGATGTGGGCCACGACGAGGCTGCCCAGGATCAGTCCGGCAAACAGCATGCGGAACAGGTGCGGCCTGAGCCGGCGTGCATCGGACCGAAGTGTCCGCGTGAACATCGCTGACGTACCGCCTCGCATCAGTCCACCCCCCGGGTCGTCAACGACAGGAAGGCCTCGTTGAGCCGACTTCGCTCCCGAACAAACGACAGCACGACCACACCGCGATCGACCAGCTTGGCGAGCAGACCGGAGATGTCGGCCTCGGCCGTCCGCAACACCACCCGACAGGCAGCCGTCGATTCCAGGGGCAGCACGTCAAACACNCCATCGTGCGCCTTGATGATGTCGGGGATCGCGTCGTCCTCGTGTTGAAGCCTCAACTCGAAACACGCCAGGTCGCCGTCCCCGTCGGGCAGCCCATCGATCGGTCCGTGAAAACGAACCCGGCCTCGATCGAGAATCGTGATGCCGTCGCAGAGTCCACCGAGATCGGCCAGGACGTGAGAACTGATCACAACAGTCTTGCCCCTGTCTCGCAGGGCACACATCAGGTCGGTCAATTCGCTCCGCGCCCGGGGATCGAGTCCCGCTGCCGGTTCATCCAGGATCAGCACATCCGGATCATGGATCAGTGTCCGCGCCACTCCAACACGGCGCTGCTGCCCTCTCGAGAGCGTTCCAACCACGTCGTNACGACGGCCGGCCAGGCCGACCGTTTCCAGGGCCGCACCAATCGAGTCGACGCGCTCCGCAGGCGACAAACCGTGGACCGCCCCACAAAAATCGAGCATCTCAAAGCAACTCATCTGGTGGTAGACGACCGGATCCTCGGACAGGTATCCCACGCGTTTTCGAATCTCCAGAGCATCCTCCAGGGTGCTCATTCCCAGCACGTGGACCAGGCCGGACTGGTTTTTCATCAGGGTGCCAAGGATCTTCAGCAGTGTCGATTTCCCAGCGCCGTTGGGGCCGACCAGGCCATGCAGGCAACCGGTGGACACCTGCAAATCAATCGAACGCAGTGCCCTGCGATCCCCGTAAACGTGGCTCAGGCCCTGGATCGTCAGGGCGGCGACAGGCTCGCTCGTCGGTTGCGCGGTGCTCCCTGTCATGGAACGGGTTCCGCCTGGATGTCCCAGGTGTGCAGCACAAACCCAACCTGGTCGTGCGACTCGTCAGCCTGTACCAAAAGTGAATCGAAAGCCGGAGCGTAGACGAAGACGCGAAGCCGATCGGGTGGCAACCTGAAATGGGACACATCCTGGCGCGTGGTGAGGCCAAGGCTACGAAGTGTCAGTGTCTCGAACATCGAGTCGTAGACCTCCTCGACGTCGCGAAACGGGTCAAATTCAGGGTCAAACACCGGGGACAAACGACCAGTCCCACCGTGACCGTTGGCGATCAACCTGCCCCCCTGACGATTCAACTGCAACAGGCCATCACGCTGGACGAGCGAGTAGAACCGATCCCCCGCCAGGACGGCCGCCCGGCGGATCCGCCCGGAAAAACCGTTTCCAAGAGACACCGACATGGCCTGCAACTGGTTCCCGGTCGCCTGNAAATCCACGAGCCTCATTTCGACCGATGATCGGGGCAATCGACCTCGGACCAGGAACGTGCTGGACGAGTACGGAGGAAGGTCGACAGTCAGCGCCGCCGTGGGACCGTGTTCAATTGTTCCAGCCACCTTCTCGANATTCTGCGCCGTTGAATACAGGCGGCCCCGTCCGTGATGAGTGAACCGGTAATTGCCGCCNCGGTTCGCCGCCGCTTCGACCCACTGCCGGTAATCAAGATCTCCATCAGTCCGATGATGCGCCACGGTGGCCGTGCGAATCACAAACGTCGAGATGTCGTCACGTCGCCCCACCAGGAAAAACACGACACTAAAAAAGACAACGGTTCCACCGAGCAGGGCCANCACCGCNCGGAAATCTCGCCCNCCCTGGCCGAACAAGAACCCACCGGGGAACAGCAAGCCCATGTAGACCAAACACATCACGTAGATCAACGGCCAGTTGCGNTGGGGCCGCGTCATGCTCCGCAGCGCGCTAAACAATGCCGCATCGTCTATGGCAGCGACCGGTTCGAATTCGTTACCCATCGACAACGTGTCGATCCCGGCCTGTTTCCCCGGTTTCTTCCCGATTGAAAACCCGTCGGGAATATCGGCAACACCAAATGGCTGCCGGATGACCCGTCCCGTCCCATGACGAACGACCGCGTTGTTGCCATTGAGGATCTTGAGATCCCCGCCGAAAACGACATCCTCCCCGCTNCGAGTCTNGAGCAGATGCACCGTGCCACCACGTTCCAACCACTGCAGGAACGANCGGCGACGGGGGAGGTCCCAGCGGGGCACGTGATCGAGAACCACACCGGCCAGGCCGTCGGTAGCGGTCGAGACCGGTGGAAACCACGTCTCGTCCAGAGTCGGCAAACGCCCACCACGATTGGTCAATCGACCGGGCGTTTCAAGCAGAACCGTTGTGGGTGCTCCCACCCGTGGCTTCAATTCCGCGGTTTCCAACACCCGCCGGTTGCCCTCCGAGTCAATCCAGGTCAATCGCCAATCATCGAGTTGCCCGATGGCGTACGGGTAGAAACGGACGGGACGACGCTGCCCGGGAGAAACAAACACCGGCTGGCGAATCGGCAGGCCAACCGTCCAGTACCCACCCCGTAGCCGCTGCAATTCGAGGCTTCCCGACAAATCGCTCCCAGCGGGATTGTGCACGACCAGGGTCAGAGGATTGAAAGCCGGAACCACCACACGTCCGTCATACCCCCAGTGAACCGACTCGATTTCAGGATCCGCAGCCGGCACCGATCCCGCCGCCAGAAACACGCAGAGCACCAGTTGCCACAGAACGATCACGACACCGTTGCCCTTGTCCGGCAGTGATGATTTGAAGCGAGAGGTCACAGGTGCCCCATCCTCAATCCCATCGCTGGACCTCACCATCCGCTCTCCCTGGTCACCCTTCGCCCGACCGCGTTCCCATTCTGGTGAATTCGTCGCGTGGCTGACAACACGGACCAACTCGAGCCGATCTCGATGGGTCGGCATTTGCCGGAATCGGACCGGTCAGATAGTCTGGAACCAGCCACAACACCCAACAGTATTTTTGCGTGTTGCCTGCGNCGNCATCACCAGATCCAACAGTTCTACCCACAACTTTTTCGCCATCGTTCTCGTACGACCTGTCACGACGAGGCCCCTTATGCATGCGGTGACTCTGTCTCGGCTGCTCGTCGTACTCGTTGGCCTGTTCTGTATTGTCGGATGTGGTGACGACACTCCGGCCCCGCAACAGGGCACACCGATCCGGATCGGTGGCAACACGGATCCCGGACCTGATCCCGGACCTGATCCCGGACCTGATCCCGGACCTGATCCCGGACCAACGAAACCATCCGTAGAGCCTGTTACTGATGAGCAGGCCATCGAGGCAATTGGGGCGACAATTTCCAAGGACGAAGACGGGGTCATCCGTTCAGTCACGTGTTACCGAAACCGGCAATTGACTGACGACCACCTCCTCCGAATCGCCAGGTTCAATCAACTCACCGCGCTGGATCTCCGCGACACCAGGCTCACCAACAACGGCCTCCGTCACGTCGCCAAGCTCGAAAGCCTCGAACAACTCTATATCGGCAGCACGGCGGTCACGGCCGAAGGTCTCACCCACCTGAGCAACCTCACCAATCTCAAGGTCCTGAATCTCAAGGAACTCCCGATCGGTGCAGACACGTTCACCAGGCACCTGGGAGCCCTGACGAGCATCTCCGGGCTGAACCTGGACGGAACGTCCTTCGACGACGACGGACTCCGGGCACTCTCTGAACTGGGCAACCTGCAGGCCCTGGTCCTTCCCGGGGCCATCACCGACACCGGACTGGATCACCTGGCAACTCATACCCGACTCGCAACACTCGTGCTCGACAAGTCCGGAGTCACCGACGAGGGACTGCCCAAGCTGGCTNCCCTGGTTGCACTCGAGCAACTCTCGTTGAGGAACACACGAGTCACGCTGGGAGGCGTCTGCAANTTGGCTGCTCCCCGGATCGAACTCGCCATNGCGTTTCCGCANGGCAGCTTGGCCGATGGCAAAATGGTGCTCCACAAANCCGTTGGCAACGACGATCTGGCCGTCATTGCCCAACTCAACCAACTCAAGTCTCTCACGCTCAGTGACACTCGTGTCGGTGACGCCGGACTGGTCCATCTCTCAAAGATGTTCAACCTCGAACAACTCGTTCTTCCGCGCTCCATCACCGACAGGGGGCTCGTTCACCTGGGACGTCTCTCGGGCCTGAAACAACTCGCCGCACTGGGTCGCGAGATCACCGGACCCGGATTGAAGTCTCTCGAGAGTCTCACGTCGCTCGAGGAAGTCTCGGTTGACGGAACTCAGATCAACGATGTTGGCCTGTTTCACCTGGGTCGCCTGGGAAATCTCAAACGACTCAGTTGCCGAAAGACGCAAATCACCAACAAGGGACTGTCACATCTCCGCAATCTGTCGCTGCTCCAAACTCTTCGGCTCGGCCACAACAGGATCAGTGACCCGGGACTGGTCCACATCGCGAGTCTCCCGAATCTTCGGAGCCTGGCACTCGATCACACCAGCGTCACCGGTGCGGGGCTCATCGATCTGAAACGACTGAAGCGTCTTGAAATGCTCGACCTGGCCGGCACCACGGTCACCGCGACCGACATCGCTCCGTTGAAACAAACGCTGCCCGAGTGCGAGTTTCGATTTCCAGAAGATCCGCTGGTTGCCGCGTTGCAAACCAACGGAAACAAGTTGCTTCCTGCACTGGAAGAGGTCGCGACAATCAAGACGGACAACAATCAGGTCATCGCAATCAATATCAAGCACCGGCGATTTTCCGACGCAGCACTCGCCCGTATCAGGGGATTTCGACAGGTCCAGCGGCTCAGCCTCAACGGGACCAAGGTCACCGACGACGGAATGGCCGCTCTGGCCAGTTTCAAACGACTGGAAGAACTCTGGATTGACCAGACCCAGATCGGAGACCGTGGCCTAGAGCAACTCAAACGGCTCAAGGGGCTCAAGCGAATCCTCGCACGCAACTGCCCCGTCACGCTGCCGGGCGTCATAACACTGTCGCAACAGATTCCTCAGGTCGAGATCTTTTTCACCGGCGGACGGTACCACGCCGGACGGCTCGAATTGGACCCACCTCTAGTGGAAACCGACCTGGCCAAGCTCAGTGGATCCACGAGCATCCGGGTTCTCGACCTGGCCGGACTCAGCGTCAGCGACAACGCCATCCGGTCACTCAAGCAACTGCCCGCTCTCAGGGAACTGGAACTGGCCAATTGTCGGATCACCGACGTGGGACTCGTACGAATCGCAGAACTGACCAAGCTCGAGGCCCTCGACCTTTCGGGAACACGCCTGACCGACGTGGGCTTACGCCCGATTGCCAATCTGGTCGAACTCAAGAGACTCAAGTTGTCACGAGTCCCTATCGGAAACGAGGGAGTGGCCCACCTGGCGGGCTTGGTGAAACTGCAACGGCTTTCACTGGCGGGAACTCGGATCGGCGGAAACTCGCTGTCTCACCTGGACAAGATGCCGTCACTGTCGGTCCTGGACCTCTCGTCAACACCTGTCACCGACAGCACCCTCCAGAAATACATCGCGGCGCGGACCGGGTTGAGAGCGTTGGGGCTCCGTGACACCAAGGTCACCGGTGGAGGAATGAAGCACCTCAAGTCGCTAGAGAATCTGCAGGTGCTGTGGCTGTCACGAACGGCCATTTCCAACAGTGGCCTGTCACAACTTGCCTCCCTCAAGTCACTCCACACCCTGGACCTCAGCCACACCCGTCTCGACGACATGGCTTCAGAACAACTCGCGAAATTCTCAGGGCTCAAATCACTGAATCTCTCGGGCACATTATTGACCTCAGGAGCCGTCTCCGACCTCGACGGTGTGCTCAAGAACTGTCGGGTCACGCACACACCCGACCCACTGGTCGACGCGTTGTCCAAAACCAGGGGCGACGTTCCCAGGGCTCTGCAATCAATCTGCACCGTCCGCGCTGAAAAAGACGGTTCGATTTCAGGCCTGAGCAATTGGAAGCAACCGCTAACTGATGCGGGCCTCGGCTACATCTTGCCGATCAAGAGTCTCACGATGCTTTCATTGGCCGACTGCAAAATCACCAACCGTGGCTTCCCCCGCCTCGGGGCACTTCAAGGGCTGACAGAGCTCTACTTGACACGGACAAACATCAACGACAAATCGCTCGAGACAATCGGCACACTGAAATCGCTCAAGGGACTCGGGCTCAGCAACACTCCAATCACCGATTCGGGCATGGCCCATCTTGGAGAACTCAACCAATTGACTGGTCTGAATGTGAATCACACCCGGATCGGAGACACGGGTCTCGAACACATCAAGCGTCTCGCCGCACTGACGCACCTCGGACTCAAAGAAACCCGGGTGACCAGCCGTGGCATGAGACATCTGACCAACTGCCAGTCACTCGCTGTCCTCTGGCTCGACAACACCGGCATCACCGATGATGGACTGAAGGGGTTTCGCCGGTTGCCGGCTCTCAAACGCCTTTATTTGAGCCATACGAAGGTCAGCAATGTGGGCCTGCTGTATCTCAAGGACAATCTCAACTGCCAGGGACTCGAACTCAGCTACACACGGGTTTCCAACACCGGACTGAAATACCTCTACTCACTCAAATCAATGATCGGCATCAATCTCACCGGCACACAGGTGACCCAGTCGGGGGTGAACGCCTTGCAAAAAAACCTCCCCAATTGCCGCGTGGTGCACTAGCCCTACCACCCATTTTTCCCACGACCACACACAATTGATTTTGATCCGCTTTGTGATGACTCAACTTGACAGTTGTGAAAAAACAGGGTGAACTGTGGTTATGACAGCTGCACGGTGGGCCACGTCACGCTGCTCATAACAGCTCTTTTTGATCGCAACGTCGAAGAGCCTCCAACTCAGTCACTGGAGACCGTCATGCGGAAGTTGTTTAGCCGTTTTGCCTGCGCATGCGTTTTGACGACGATGACAGTCGGCCCGGTTCTCGCGCAAGGAATTCCCGGTGGTGG
>PBOU01000174.1 GCA_002724415.1 Planctomycetaceae bacterium | reverse complement strand
AGAGGGCCCTGCTGAAGGCGGCAAACCCAGTGGTAGAGCATCACCTTGACACTTTGGAAGACACTGGTTTGATGCAATCTTGCATGCACTAAATTTCTCTTTGATACAGGCTGGTCGGTTTCTAAAACAAAATAACCTGCCGCGCCACCTCGCCGACGTCGGCAACGCCAAGGGCACCTACCTCAAGGCCGGCGACAAACTGGAGGCCGCCATCGAGGGCATCGGAGTTTTAAAGAATACAATGGTTTAAACAGGGGCTGGCAAGGCCAAGCCGGGATGAATTGAACTTGGTCTGGAGGCCCCCCCCGAGAATCTGTAGGCGGGGCCGGTTGCCTCGCACCCCGGCCACCGGCCGGGGCTACATTGGCCCGGAGGGCCAAACGAAAATAGCCCAGCTCTTCAGTGCTGGGTTTTTCCGCGTCCCCTTAAACAGTCCCGGAGGGACGGCTGAATTCGTCCAGTTTCAGCCGCCCCTGCGGGGCTTCCCTTTTTTGCCGGTGGATTCCCAGCGTTAAAACGCTGGGTCATTGTCGATTGTTCCTCTGGCACCTGTTGAGGCCACCTTGTTTTCCATCCCTTCACTATTGATCAATATCTCCGGCCGCGTGATCTCGATGTGGCTTTTTTTGGAGCAACGAGTGCAACACCCAAAGCACTCCGCCGGCAACTGCGCCAATTTTTCCTCCAAAATATCCATACACGAGGAAGCCGATATTTGGGATCGGAGGGCCCGGAGCTGGAGGGGGGAATGCGAACCAATAAATTATTCCGATAACGGCCCCGCCGATTGTGGTGAGAAGAATTGTGATCAATCCACCAAGCACAAATTTCATCACGTTCTTGATTGCGTTCATCGTTTGTTTTATCCGTGCCTCCCGGGCTGATGCTGCGAATGGTACCGTCCATTCGATGCGGGCAGTATGGGGGCGTATATGAATTGAGGGAAATTGATTAATTTAATGGGTGGATTCATTGAATCAATGTTTGATAACCCAGCGCCACCTCTTTGCAATAGCTGGTGCTTGCTGCGTTAAAACAGAATCACCTGCCGCGCCACCTCGCCTTTGTGCAGACGATCGAAGCCGGAGTTGATATCCTCCAGCGGGATGATTCCGGTGAGGAGTTTTTCCACCGGCAACTGCCCGGCGCGGAACAGCTTGATGAAACGCGGGATGTCGCGCGTGGGCACGCAGCTGCCTTGGTAGGATCCTTTAATCGTCTTCTCTTCCGCGCTCAGGGTCACGGCGGGGATCTCCAAGTTGTGCGCGGGATGGGGTAGGCCGATGGTCACTGTGGTGCCCCCACGCATCGTCGCACGGTACGCTTGCTCGAGCACCTTCACGTTGCCGACGCTTTCCAGCGCAATCTCCACGCCGCCGCCAGTAAGGTCGCGAATGGCCTCCACGGGATCGGATTCGCCGGCGTTCACCGTGTCCGTCGCACCCAATTCACGGGCAAGGTCGAGCTTTGAGTCGAGCAAATCGACCGCTATCAACCGTCCCGCTGCACAAGCCTTCGCGCCCATCAAGGCACTGAGCCCGACACCGCCCAAACCAAAGACGGCCACTGTTTGGCCCGGACGAATGTTGGCCGTATTCATCGCCGCACCGGTTCCTGTCATCACTGCGCAGCCAAAGAGTGTGGCGTGTTCAAAAGGCAAATCATTGTCAATCTTCACTAGCGAGCCCGGCATGGCGATGGTGTATTGCGAATAGCCTGACACGCCGCAGTGATGCCAATACGCCTCGCCGTTGTTCGAAAACCGTCGCCCGCCGTTCATCAGCGTGCCGGCGTTGTTCGCGTCCATCCCCGGTTGACACAGCGAAGGCCGCCCGACGCGACAGTAGCGGCAGGCGCCGCAGCCGGGGATGAAAGTGAACACCACATGGTCACCGGGTTGATAATCGCGTACCGCACTGCCGACTTCGCGCACGATGCCGCTCGCCTCATGCCCCAGCACCATCGGCGTTTGTCGCGGACGCGAGCCGTTGATGGTGGACAGATCNGAGTGGCACAANCCAGCGCCNTTCACNTCCACCAGCACCTCATCCTCTGCGGGCCCGGCGAGCTCCAGCTCATGGATTTCCAGCGGCCGACTCTCGGCGTAAGGCATCGGCCGTTCCATTTCAATCAACACTGCGGCAGTTGTTTTCATCAAGAAAAGCGTGAGCAGCATCGGNCAAAACGCCGTCGAATTCAATGCCACTCTGATGGATAGGAGTTGCAATTCACCCTTTTAAGTGCATCCTCCCTTTAAGAAGATGAGACGGAAAACCAACAGCGGCATGACTTTCTTAGAGCTAATGCTCGCACTCTTGGTCGTCGGCCTACTGGCGACCACTCTCTTTCCCGCGCTGGCAACGGCAAAGAAGAAGGCCAATCGCACACGCTGCATGGGCAATCTTCGACTTACAAGCGTGGCGTTCTTGGGGTTCGCGAATGACAACGACGCTCGATTCCCGTGGCTGCTGGGTGAGCGCGACGCAACGCAGATGTGGACATCCATCTATGGTGACCTGCACGAAGGCTACCACCACTGCTGGGACGTGCGTTTTCTGTTCCTGCCGCCTTCCATCCGCCAGCAACTGGGTTCCGCCGAAGCGCTGGCGTCACCTTGCGACCCGCATGCCATCGCGGAGAACGCCGCCGAGGATGAAATTGGAATGTTCGATAAATTTGGCGGACGTTTTGATGGCGCACATTTCCACATGAGCCGAAAGGCCATCAGCTATGGTGTACACCTTGGTGGGGATGCGCTACTGCCTTCGACCATTCTCGCCACCACGCGTAATGTGGTCGGTGCGCCCGGCTACGAGCACAATTATCCCNCAAAACGAACAGCCCCAGTCTGGAATGAATATCTCGGCTGCTCCCTTCGGGTAGCTGATGATTCCANCCAAGACCAGCTATACATTGGGNATGATCACCACAACTTCGACCATCGCGTCTGGCATGCACTAGGCTCGNTGGAAGCCAGCCAGGGACAGATGGTTTTCTCCGATGGCAGTACACGCCTAATGGGTAACCTTCGGATGAAGGAGGCCATCTATGATCACTCCAAGCAAACAGGCGGCACCATGGAGGAGGTCAACGAGAACCTTTCCAGGGCTACTCAGCGCGGGGATGTGACCGACTATTNTGTAAAATAGTCAATCCACCACGATCTCCATCCGNCGGAGCCACCCNTCCACAAGCTTGGGCCAGCCTGATACGGGGTCCTTTGACGGGCGCAGACCGTAGCCGTGGCCGCCGTGTGGGAATACGTGCAGCGCGGAGTGCACTCCGACGCGGCGCATGGCCAACCACATTTGCACGCTGCTATCGGCAGTCACGCGATCGTCACCTGCGTGGATGAATATCGCCGGCGGCGTGTCTTTGCCCACCGGCACCTCGGNGNCGAGCTTAGTCNTCGTTTCGTTGTCAACNAGATAGGCGGGATAAACAAGCACACCAAAATCCGGACGACAACTCACACTATCGGCGGCATCAACGNGTGNATAGGTNCGCTTGCGNTGNTTNGTCATCGCCGTGGCGGAGAGATGGCCACCCGCGGAAAAGCCGAGGATGCCGATGCGCTTCGGGTCGATGCCCCAATCTTTCGCGTTATGGCGCACTAGACCCAGTGCGCGCTGGGCGTCCTGCAGCGGCGCATCATGCTTGGCTCGATCCTTGCGGCGCGGCACGCGGTATTTCACCACCACTGCCGTCACGCCGATNCCGTTTAGCCACTGCGCCACTTCCGTGCCTTCAAGGTCCCATGCAAGAATCGTGTANCCGCCTCCCGGGCAAATNACCACCGCTGCTCCGTTGGGTTTCTTGGGTTTGAACACCGAGAGGGTTGGCACGCTGACGTTCTGGATGCGGATCACTTTTCGCTGCCCCGGCCTCGGCGGCCGTTCGCCTTCCGGGCCAATANCGCCCTTCTCGCCTGGGGCCACGCCCGGCCACAGCTTCATTGTCTTCCACGGTTCAATCGCCGCTGCGGAAACCAATCCGCACGCCATCACTGCTACTGCCAAAAGAATGCGCATTCGGAAATCCTGCGCCAAGTGACGGCGACATTCAAAACGAAATGATTTGAGGCCTGCCGCCAATCGCCCCACACTTGGCGCACATGACACGCCTCGGCATCATCGGCCTTTCACATGACCACGTTTGGGACGTGCNACCCTCCGCCGCCGCACGCGACGACGTGGAACTCATTGCCGCCACCAGCCTGCAGCCGCCTCTTCTGGAACGTGCAAAGAAGGAATATGGCGTGGCCACCTACACCGACGCCACGGAGATGGCCGCCAGCGAGACCCTCGACGCCGTGCTCATCTACGGCAACAACCGCGCTGGCGCGGAGGAAGGCGTGCGCGCCCTTGAGCGCGGCTGGCATGTGCTCATCGAAAAACCATTGGCCGCGGACCTTGAAGGCGCTGACGCCTTGTTGAACGCCGCCAACACATCCGGCCAACGGCTGATGGTCAACTGGCCTATTGCATGGTGGCCACAAATTCAGCAGGCCCTCGCCCTCGCACTGATCGGCGAGATTGGCGATCTCTGGCAAATCCGCTACCGCGCCGCCCACCAAGGCCCGCGCGAAATGGGTGCCAGCGAATATTTCTGTGACTGGCTTTACGACCCCAACCGCAATGGCGGCGGCGCCCTCATCGACTACTGCTGTTATGGCGCAATTCTCTCTCGCATTCTCCTTGGCCGCCCTGCCAGTGTCACAGCCGTCGCCGGCAACCTCGTCAAGACTGACCTCGACGCCGAGGACAACGCCGTCCTCCTAATGCAATATCCCAACGCCCTTAGCATCGCCGAAGCCAGCTGGACGCAGATCGACAAAATGACCCCCTACCAAACCATCATCTACGGCACACAAGGCACACTCCTCGCCGAGCCCGAAGAAGGTCGCCTCCTGCTCGCGACTGAAAAACATCCCGAAGGCCGCGAGTTCGACCTTCCCGAAACGCCAGCCTACCTTGCCGATCCCATCGCCCACTTTTTAAACGGCATCGAAACCGACACGCCGTTCCAAGACCTTTGCCAACCCGCCCCCTGCCGCGACGCTCAGGAAATTCTGCAAGCCGGCGCCGAGTCCGCTACCACCGGCGCCAAGGTGGCCCTGCCACAAGCTGAGAATTAAAAATGAAAGCCGCATACATTGAGGAAACGGGCGGGCCGGAGAAGATTCAGGTTGGTGATCTGCCGGATCCGACACCCGCAGAGGGAGAAGTTCTTGTGCGAGTGGGCGCGGCCTCTGTGAACCCGATTGACACATACGTGCGCGGAGGCTTGGTAGCGGCGGAGTTGCCAGTACCGTTCGTGGTGGGAAGTGATTTTGCCGGGACAGTAGAGGCTATCGGTGACGGGGTGGAAAACTGGAGGGTAGGCGACCGCGTTTGGGGCGCCAATCAAGGCGGGCACGGACGACAAGGAACGGCCGCCGAGCTTGCTTGCGTGGATGCTCAGTGGCTGCACGCGATCCCGAATGAGGTGGAAGACGAGGCGGCGGCAGCGATTGCGCTTGTGGGCTTAACGGCGCATGTCGGACTGGTTTTAAAAGCCAATATTCAGCCGGGAGAGACGGTTTTCGTGAACGGTGGTGCCGGCGGCGTGGGCTCCATGGTGGCACAGATGGGAAAGGCATTAGGGGCACGAGTGTTGACGACGGCAGGAAGCGCGGAGCGTGTGGAAAAGGCGAAAGGGTTTGGGGCTGATGTGGTTTTTAATTACCGGGAAGAGGACGTGGCGGCAGCGGTTAGGGAGACGGCACCGGATGGGGTGGATTTATTTTGGGAAACGCGGCGGGAGACTGACCTGGAGGAGGTGGTGCCGTTGCTGGCAAACCGCGGGCGTGTGGTGGTGATGGCTGGACGCGAAGCGCGCCCGGTGTTGCCGGTGGGGCCGTTGTATGTGCGAGACGCTTCGGTGCTGGGTTTTGCTTTGTTCAACTACAGCGCGGAGCAACAGCAGCAGTGCGGGGCAGACATCAACCGGTGGCTGGCGGAAGGCAAGTTGCAGGCGAACATCGATCGCGTGCTGCCCTTGGAGGAAACCGCCGCAGCGCATCGATTGCAGGAGGAGAACACAATCGGCCTGGCGGGCACATTGTCGGGAAAGATTGTTTTAAAGCCGTGACGAACTGGCTAACCCTTGTCGTCTTCGCCGGCCTTATCGTTCTCCCCGCCGGATGAATCTTCTTCCTTAACCGCGTCATCCAGCGGGACGGTTTCCTTTTTGTCCTCAGGGTCATCATCCGCGGCGTCCTCGGCTTCATGGTCGCCGTATTTGGGGTCGGGTAGTTTGGCGGCAATTATCCAGCCGAGGAAGAAGACAAAAAAACCGATGGCTGCGGTGGTATAAGCCACGCGCATGGGGAAGCCCTCGGGGCCATGCAGGTTTTCCGGGAAGATGCCCTGCCATTTTTGGTCGGTGACGGTGAAGACGACAAAGGCGAAACTCGTGCCGATGAGGCGGCCGCCGATGTTGGCGGCAAAGCTCTCACCGGTGCCCCGCAAGTGAATGGGGAAATAACGCGGCAGCATGTTGCCCCAGAAGGTGAACTGGCCGACAACGAGCATGCCGGCGACGAACATGCCGATGTAGGCCGTGGTGAGGCTGTTGGCGATGAGGGTACTGAAGATGAGAGGCATGAGAATGATGCCGGGCAGCTGGAAGGTGCGCAGGATGGAGCGCACGGGGGCGTCCTTTAAAAATCCCGTGAGGGCAGTGATGAGGTAGTAAACGGGAATGCCAATAATGCCGCCATAAAGCAGGCCCTTGCCGACGCAGCCGAGGTGGGCAACGGCGAGGCTCGCGTTAGGGTCGGCCAACTTGAAGCCGAAGCCCATCATGGATTCGAAAATGAGGAACGCGGAAAGCACAGTCCAGCCCACGCAGGCAAACATGGTGGCGTTGCCGCGTGCGACGACGACGACAATGATCAGCGCCATCATCGCCCGG
>PBOU01000016.1 GCA_002724415.1 Planctomycetaceae bacterium | reverse complement strand
CGTCGCCGTCGATCACGTCATCGCCGCTACCGCCATGGATTGTGTCGTCGCCGTAGGAGCCCTCGATCGAGTCGTCGCCATCCTGGCCCTTGAGGATGTCGTCCTGGCGTCCACCAATCATCTGGTCGTTGCCGCCGCCACCAAATATCGTGTCGTTGGCGTCACCACCATCCAGGATGTCGTTGCCCGAGGATCCGGTCAGCCTGTCAGGTCCGTCCTGGCCGGCAAGCACGTCGTCGCCATCCGAACCATCCAGGAAGTCACCCTCTGACCCTCCCTGCAGGTCGTCGTCGCCGCTGTTGCCCAGGAGCGTGTCAGCCCCGCTTCCGCCGTCGATCGTGTCCTTGCCGCCGCCGCCCAGAAGTGAGTCTGAGCCACTGTCACCGGAGATGTCGTCGTTGCCGGCGTTGCCGTTGATCGTGTCCTGGCCCCCACCACCGTGGATGGTGTCGTGTCCGTGGTTGCCGGAAATGTCATCGTTGCCGATGTCGGCCGCGCCGATGGCGTCACCGTAAATCTCATCGTTGCCATGGCCGCCGTCGATCGTGTCGTCGCCGTCACCACCCTCGATCAGATCGTTTCCGTCACCGCCGTCGATGTCATCGTCGCCGTCGCCGTTGCGGATCACGTCGTCGCCGTCACCGCCTTCGATGATGTCGTTCCCGTTGCCGCCATCGATCGTGTCGTGACCGTGGTTTCCCTGGATCGCGTTGTCACCGGTGCCACCCACGATGTGGTCGTTGCCGTGGCCACCGTCTAGTGTGTCGTCGGCATCGGCCGATCCGAGAATCGTGTCGTGACCGTTGCCACCATCGACCACGATTTCCAGCAACGGGTTGTCGTAGTCGGTCGTGGAGACGCCCGAGAGATCGATTAGGTTGCTGCCGTCACCGCCCTGGACATCTATCGTCTCGATGTCCGAGGGTGACAACGATGGATCCAGCCCGCTGATCGGGGACCCATTTGCTATTACCTGGACGTTCCCGGCGGTGTCGGTGCCGATCTCGATTGAGTCGGGGCCGTTGTCATCGACCGAACTGACCCGGAGTACACCATTGGAGAAGAGGGCACTGACAGACAGCAGTGTCCTATCTTCCAATTTCTCGGGGTTCCCGGCCACTTGTTGTGGTCGACGTCGCCGTCGACCCAACACGGTCCGAGAAATGCGTTGACGTACAGTTTCTAGCCACGAGTTGAAGATCATGCTTCCCATCCCTGGGCGTGTTCATCTCTACAGACCGCAACACCCGGACATCCCGAATGATCGGACTAATCTGCTTATCGACGCATAACCCCCTCGGTCTCGCGGTAATTCCCACCTGTGGCAAGAAGAACCCAAATTGCCCATGTTCAAATGGATCGTTGACTCACACCCAGACGACGTGATNAACCTTAATNTGGGAGGAATGGGTTGGATGGAGGGNTGCCANNNGCAGTGGCAACCTCTTATTACNCCACCANTTGATTTCACACCGCGTCGATCCANTTCTCGGTCAATCGGAACTGTTCGTCGATTTCATCGGCTGAACCGACGAGAACGTCGGTGCCCTGGTTTCCGGCGATGGTGTCGCGCGAGCCGCCTTGGCCGTTGACATAGTCATCGCCGTCACCGCCGAGTGCGATATCGTTGCCGCTACCACCCATGAGTGAGTCTCGGCCGTCTCCGCCGATCAGCCGGTCGTTTCCACCGCCTCCGTTGACCCGGTCGTGNCCGTNACCGGCNGCGACGCGATCGTGTCCATCATNGCCCAGGATGGTGTCATTGCCGTCACCTCCGTAGAGCAGGTCGTCGCCGTTGCCTCCGTTGGCTCGGTCGTTGCCGTGTCCGGCAACGAGGGTGTCGTTGCCCGAGTTGCCATTGAGCGAGTCGTCATCGGTCCCCGCGTCCAGGTGGTCGTCGCCGGATCCCCCGAAAAGTCGATCCTGTCCGCTTTGGCCCGAGAGGAAATCATTTCCGGCGGCGCCATTCAGACGATCATTGCCGGTTCCGGCGATCAGTTCATCGTGGCCGGCTCCACCCAGCAGCGTGTCGTGTCCTGGTCCACCCAGCAGTTGGTCATCTCCACTGCCTCCCTCGATTCGATCATTGTCCTCTTGTCCATCGAGAGAATCGTTTCCATTGCCGCCATCGATCCGGTCGCTTCCTTCTCCACCACGGATCACGTCGTCACCGTCACCTCCGGTGAGCGAATCGTGCCCGGCTCCTCCCTCGAGNGTTTCGNGGCCGGCACTACCGGTGATCCGATCGTTTCCGTCTCCACCGATCAGGACCAGCCCGGTGTTGTGGATTCCAGCCGCCGACGCATCGATGGTGTCTCCGGAGGCCTCACCCTTGAGATTGATTTCTGTCAGGGAGGACCCGGCAAGTCCCACGGCCCGCAGCGTGTCACGTCCGCCGCCGGCGAGCACATCGAGNCGTTCGGTCGTGNTCGAGAGCGTGACGGCATGCGGTGTTTCCAGCACCACCAGTCGGCCGCTGGAATCGGTGGTGACGGTGAAGAGGTTGTTCTGGCTGTTGCCCTGGACATCGGCACGGTCGTAGCCGGCCTGGCCGTCGAGCAGGTCGTTTCCTCCGGCCAGGTTCCACCACAGGCGGTCGTCACCGCTGCCGCCCAGCACGGTGTCCTGTCCACTTTGTCCCTTGAGCGTGTCGTGGCCGGTTCCGCCCTCGAGTCGATCCGGGCCGCCGCCTCCGAAGAGCTTGTCGTTGCCGTCGCCGGCGTCGAGCACATCACTGGAACTTCCGCCATTGAGNGTGTCGTTGCCGGATCCTCCTTCGAGNGAATCGGTGCCTGCTCCGCCGTAGACGCGGTCGTTTCCGTTGTCCCCGCTGACGAGGTCGTTGCCGGCCTGTCCGTTGACCGTGTCATCGCCGTCATTTCCGTGGAGCAGGTCATTTCCGGATCCACCCAGGATACGGTCCGGGTCGTGGTGTCCCTGNAGCGTGTCGTCGCCAGCGCCACCGCTGATGGTGTCGCGGCCGGAATCTCCATGGACGAGATCGTTCCCGGCACCGGCATCCAGGGAATCGTTGCCCGAGGCTCCCAGCAGCGTGTCGTGGCCGTCGTGTCCCTTGATCGAGTCGTTCCCCGAGTGTCCTTCGAGCCGGTCCTCTCCAGCTCCACCCAGCAGCGTGTCGTGGCCGTCTTCGCCGGCGAGGAAATCGTTGCCCGAGCCACCGTTGAGCGTGTCCCCGGCCGGTCCACCGACGAGGGTGTCGTGCCCGTTGCCGCCGATGAGATTGTCGGCTCCGCTGTCGGCGGTTCCCGAGGAGTCACCGTAAACCAGGTCGGCTCCATCTCCGCCATTGATGACGTCGGCGCCGTGGCCTCCGTGAATCGTGTCGGCCCCGTCATCCCCGTCGATCGAGTCGTTGCCCAAATCGCCAAATACCAGGTCGTTGCCGTGACCGGCGTCGATGTTGTCTCCCCCGGAATTCCCGTTGATCGTGTCGTTGCCGTGCCCTCCCACCAGCCGGTTGCGGCCACTTCCTCCATTGATCCGGTCGTTTCCGTTGCTCCCCTTGAGCGTGTCGTCGAGGTTGGACGATCCGGTCAGGGTGTCGTGCCCATCCCGTCCGTCGGCAGTGATCTGCACGCCACCACCGAAAGCGAAGACCTGGGCAGTCACGGCCGAGAGGTCAATGAGGTTGTTGCCCGGTCCACCCTGGATGGAGATCTTGCGGATCGAGTTGGCATNGAGAGTGCCCAGGCTGGTCACTGGTGCCAGGGCCTGACCCGGCGGGGCCGCGAGCACCTGGGCCCGGCCGGGCCGTGCCGGATCCTCGCGGACGACAATCGTGTCGTCGTCGTCGGAGGTGATCGTGAGGTCACCGGTGTGGTCAATGAACAGGGCGCTGACGGACAGCAAGGTGCGATCTTCGAGTCGTTCGCTACTTCGCCTGGGTCGCTGGCGTCTTCGGTTGATCGTCATGATGGCCTCGATCGGGGTGATCCCGCGCGTTCCATCATGAGACGGTCGTTGGAGCATTGTCCATTGGAAAACCCGGCCTGTTTCCAACGTCCGTCGCGGGAGGCGTTTTCCGAAAGTCAGTCATCCGAGCGGGCCATCCAGTCGACCCAGATCGGGCTGGTCCAGGCCATCTCCTGGTCGACCTGGACGACTCGCACCCAGTAGGGGTTGATTCCGGCCCGGGGCTGTTCGTCGCGGAAAGTGCAATGTGCTTCGCAGTCACCGTGGACTGGTGCGAGTCCCAGGTCGAGTTGTCGGTCACGGACACCCAGGTCGATGGTCCGCGTCGTTTCGGCCAGTTCGCCCAGCCGCCCGACCAGCGTGGCCCGTTCCGCCGGTGCCAGGGAGATTCGCCGGGGTTGAGAGGATCCGAAGCCACCGTAGGCGGGGCCGGTGATGGCCTGTGTTGCCACCGAGACCTCGACACGTGTCGATTCGTCGCCTTCAATGTCCAGTTCCACGCCCATCCGGTATCCACATCCCCAGGCATGGAATCGGACCAGCGATTCGGTGGTCTCGACCAGGTGAGATCTTGGGCTGTCAAAACGCAGTGTCCCGGTGTCCGCGATCCGTCCACCGTGAACCCTGATCGTGCCGTCCCAGACGATTCCGCTGTAGCTGGTTTGCCGGCTGCTCCCCTGCCACAGCACCCGGACACGGTTGGGATTTCCGGCCGGGGCGTTGTCCCAACGGTCCAGCAATTCCTCGTCACGGAACAGTTCGACCGATTCCAGTGCCGCGGTGCCGACCACGTCGACCTCGATCACCGGGTTGTCGCGCGTGCTGAATTGAGAGCCGATGCCGTGGCCCTGGATGTCGGCTTTGGCGACAATTCTCGCGCCGGTGGTGGCGAAGAACCGGCGTGCCCGCATCGCTTCGAAGAAGCTCTCCAGGCTCACCTCCTCACAGTAGATCCCGGTCAGTCCCGCCTTGGAGTATCTGCGTTGCTGGTGCCCGGGCCGGTCGTCGCCGGGACGACCGGTGTAGCTGTCACTGCCACCGAGAAATCCCAATCGGTAACCGTGGGCCAGGGCATCGCGTCGCATCCACTCGAAGGCACCGTGGCTCGAGACGATTTCGACTCCCGGTTCGAGTGTCGGATCGTGATGTTTCAGGTCCGAGTGTTCTCCGCCGACATGGGGCGTGATGATCGTGTCGGTACCGCGGTAGTGATCGTAGAGATCCCTGACGTGGTGCAGTTCGGTCGACTCGTCGACCGATTCGGGTGTTTCGGCCGGAGCGTTGCGGTGAATGGGTTGATGATGACGACGGAAGTAGACGTTGTGGTGCCCCCCGTCCCAGGTTTTTCCTGACCATTCGTAACCCGGGATCGCGATGAACCGGCCCGGCTGGTGGAATTGCAACTCGACATCCTGTTGCGTGACGAGATCCGCTTCGTCCAGCACGTCGGCGTTTCGCTGGAATCCGGCGAACTGGATGCCGGCCACGTCACGGGCGTGTTCAAAGAACCCGGCGAACTTCTCGCGATCGACAAGTTGTCCTCCGTGTGGGTCGGCCCAGAACAGCCTCTGTTCTCCGACGTGTTCGACCACGCAAGCCGGGTTGCTGGTTCCCTGGAGTCCGGCATCTTCGTCGCTGGCTGTCAATCTCACGACGCCGGGTTGTTCACCGGTTGCCCCGTCGATCCACCCGGCTCCACCGTNGGATTCGGTGAAGGACAGGGTGTCGTTTTCCAGTGCCACTCCATCCCCGTTGAGTCTCACGGTGCCGCGGTACCCGTCNGACGCGTTGCCCCAGGCGTCCTCGGCCTTGACCAGGACCCGAAACGGTTCACCCACTGGCAATTCCGAGGGCACGACGACAATCAGCCTGGCCGGTTCGCCGCCGACGATTCTCAGCTCTGGCGATTCCTCGATGCTCTCGACGCCCTGGCCGTGATCGATGGTGACCGAAAAGACGCGTCGTTGTTCACGAAAGGTCTGGGCTCGTGAGCCCGGACCACCGCCGGAGGTGTCACCCAGGACGACGGAGATTTCTCCTCCGCCGGGAAGCCCGCTCGGCCCGATCTCGAGTTGGAACCCTTTGACGCCGACGGTCCTGGCCGCCACATCGACGCCTCCCGGGGCTGTGACCGTGGCGTATTCGGCCGCTCCTGGATCGTCAAACTGGGGCACTCCCCAGTCGGTGTCGGTGTCGGTGCCCACGCGGATCGTGGAGTTTCCAGGGAGTCCTTCCTCCCCGGCCTGGAATCTCAGTGTCCAGGTGCCGATGCTTCCGGCGACGACATCGGAGGCGGGTTCGATGGTGGTCGTGAGAATCGGTTGGCTCATGGATGTGTCTCGATCGGTGCGCTTGCGTTGTGTCCGGCTACCCTTCTAATGGTTCTCCCACCGGTTTTGCCATGCACCACGGTGTTCGATTTTCACACAAGGACGCGTTATGGATGCCAGCCAACTGAAAGCCCTGCAGGCTCCCTTGAAGCAACGGTACCGCGAAGATCCCGGTTCGGCTCGATTCNCCCTGGCCGCCAGTGGGACGTTGGGTGCCGAGGCGATCGCCTGTCGTGTCGAGACCGGGGCCCAACTGGCCGAGGCGGGACTGCATCCGGCCACCGGAGGTGACGGCACGTTGCTGTGTTCCGGCAACATGTTGCTGGAGTCCCTGGTGGCCTGTGCCGGGGTGACCCTGAGGGCGGTGGCGACGGCACTGGAAATTCCGGTACGCGGTGGCGAGGTGACTGCCGAGGGNGATCTTGATTTTCGTGGNACGCTCGGNGTTGACCGCGAGGCGCCTGTTGGATTGCACTCGATCCGGATGAGGTTTCAACTCGACACGGACGCTGACGACGAGCAGTTGGCCACGCTGGTCAAGCTCACCGAGCGGTACTGCGTCGTACTCCAGACGCTGACGGGATCTCCCGAAGTGACGGTCGAGTGTTCGGCCGGATAGGCCGATCCCTTGCCAAACCGATCTTGCCGACGGTGGCCGGGGCGAATTAAAACCCGCCACCACGTCCACAAGGTCTTTCGGTAACCGGTCTCTGATGAGTGCGACGGCTTCACCCCTGCGGATCGTCTACATCGTTGGTGCCGGCCGTAGTGGCTCGACGGTGCTGGACACGGTACTGGGCAACCATCCCGAGGCGGTGAGTGTTGGCGAACTTTCCAACGTGCATCGCTCGGCCTGGATCAACAACGAATTCTGTGCGTGTGGGACACCGGCGGCGGACTGCGGGTTCTGGAGCGAGGTTCGTGAACGGTGGCTGTCGGCAACGCCGGGAGCGAGCGTGNCGGAGTATCTCGGGTTGCGGGATCGTTTTGAACGGTTTCGTTCGGTGGCCCTGTGGCGGACCGAGGCCGCCTCGTTGTTTCGGTCGGGCGCAGCCAGGCGGTACCTGGAACAGACCGGGACGTTGCTGGAGTCGATCGCCACGGCCAGTGGCNGCCGCGTGATCGTCGATTCCTCGAAGACACCGTTGCGGGCCCGCTGGTTGGCCCGGTTGCCCGGCATCGATCTCAGGCTGGTGCACCTGGTCCGCGACAGTCGTGCTGTCGCGTGGTCCAGGAAGAAGGCCCTGGCCCGGGATGTCGAGGCGGGAGTTCAGCACGACCTGGCCTCACGGCCCGCATGGTATTCGGTGGTCTACTGGACGGTGTCCAATCTGTTGGCTGCGCGTCTGCGACGTCGCATGGGGGAGCGGGGAGTCCTGGTCCGTTACGAGGACTTCGTGGAGGATCCCGAGACTGAATTGATGCGGATCGGGGATGCCTGCGGGTTGGACTGCACGAGGTTGGCCGAGGCCCTGGCGGCCGGGGATTCGTTTTCGGTGGGACACACCGTGGCGGGGAACCGTTTGAGGATGGCCGGAGCGGTGCGATTGAAACCGGATTGGGATTGGATCGAGCGATTGCCCGAGGCGGATTCTCGAACCTGCTGGCGTCTTTCAGGATGGCTGATGAAACAATACGACTATCCACGTGGGGCGAAAGCGGCCTAGACCATGGGACACAACAAGCAGACAGACAATTCGCCGTNTTGGGCACCCTGGCCGGTGTTTGGTGATCGGGAAATCCAGGCCGTTGGTGATGTGCTGGCCTCNGGACGGGTCAACTACTGGACGGGTCCGCACGGGCGAGAATTCGAACGCGAGTACGCCGAATCGTTGGGATGTGACCACGCGGTAGCGGTGTCCAACGGCACCGTGGCTTTGGAACTGGCCCTGGAGGCGGTGGGTGTGGGGCATGGTGATGAGGTTGTTGTGCCCTGTCGCAGTTTCCTGGCCAGTGCCAGTGCGATTGCCGCAAGAGGTGCGATTCCGATTTTTGCCGATGTCGATCGGGACAGTGGGAATGTCACGGCTGATACGGTCGCTGCGGTGCTCTCGCCCAGGACCCGTGGCGTGCTGGTGGTTCACCTGGCCGGCTGGCCCTGCGACATGGCCCCGATCCTCTCTCTGGCTGCCCAAACGGGCCTGAAGGTGATCGAGGACTGCGCCCAGGCACACGGCGCCGAATACGATGGCCGCCAGGTGGGCACGCTGGGTGACGTGGCCGCGTTCAGTTTCTGCCAGGACAAGATTCTCTCGACCGGCGGCGAGGGTGGCCTGATCGTGACCGACGACGAATCGATCTGGCGGCGGGCCTGGAGCTACAAGGATCATGGCAAGGATTACGATGCGGTGCACGCACCCTCCAAGGGGGCGGTGTTCCGGTACGTTCACGGNGGGCTGGGGACCAACTGGCGGTTGACCGAGATGCAGTCGGTGCTGGGTAGGATCGTGTTGCAGGAACTTCCCGGCTGGCTGATCGAGCGACGTCGCAACGCATCGATGTTGGCTGCCCGGCTGGGAACGATGGAGGCTTTGCGAGTGCCCGAACCCCGGTTGGGCTTCGCTCACAGTTACTACAAGTTCTACGCCTACGTCCGTCCCGAGTGCCTGGCGAGCGATTGGTCTCGCGACAGGATCGCTGCCGAAATTTCCTCACGGGGAGTTCCNTGTGGAAGCGGAGCGTGTCCGGANATTTATCTCGAGGCGGCTTTTGACGGGACGGGGTGGCGGCCTGCGAAACGGCTTCCGGTGGCTCGTGAACTGGGGGAAACGAGCCTGATGTTCCAGGTCCANCCNGGGCTGGGAACGGTCCAGATGGATCACACGGCTGACGTGGTGTCTGACGTGTTGAGGCAAGCGACCGGACGCCTGGCAGCAGCAGCCTGAGGACGTGTTTCCGGACGTGGCCCCTGTTACAGGAATTCGCGTCGGACCTTCGCAGCGATGCTACCGCCGTCGTAATAGCCGACAGAGATCTCGCCGACGTGAGTCAGCAGGTCATAGGCTTTCCAGCGATTCCAGCCAAAGTCGGCTTCCATCCACAGGATCAACTCGGCGTAGGCCCGCGCGATGGATCTCTCGGCGGGTGCCCCGCTGGTGACGGTCATGATCTCGTTCTCGTTTTCGATTCGTGGCCACGACAGCGATTGGGCCTTCCTCAGTTCCACGGAAATCTCGGTCACCGCCGACATCTCCAGTCCGGTGGCCGAGAGTTCACCGTGTCCCATCGCCGCGTGAGCATCGCCCAGAAACAGTTGGCCACCGGGCACAAAAACCGGCAGGTGCACCGTGGCTCCGGGTGCCGTTTCCCGGATGTCCATGTTGCCACCGTGTGGTCCACCCGGACCGGTTGTCGGCACGCCCCATTCCGGTGCGGTGCCAATGCAGCCGAGCATCGGGGTGTAGGGGATGGTGATCCGATCGTCCCAGTGGATCAGTCCGTCAGCAATGCGGCAGACGTGCCCGCCCGGTGGCACGTCGGTGCCCAGCCACTCGCACAGTTGTTTGGGGGCACCGGTGTAGGTGGCTGCCTGGGGTCGCCAGGGCTCAATCGAGTGGATCGTCACGCTCAGCACATCACCGGGTTCAGCCCCCTTGATCTCGATGGGGCCNTTGACCGGGTTGCTCTTGGGAACCAGTGACTTGTCTCGCTGGTCACCGGGCCCGGCAATCTGGCCGGAGAGCGCGTCTTCGGATTCCACCAGAAGGCGATCGCCGGAGACAATCGTGGCACGGGGCGGCAGGTGCCGGGAAAACTCGTGGACCAGCGGTTCGGCGGTGATGCGGGGGAGGGAGTCGGGTGTATTTGCTGTGTTCATGAGGTCGGTCACTTTTTCGGAGTCGATGTCTTCTTGGCCGGAGGGATCACCGACAGGAGCAGGGCGTCGGCGGTGCGGCGGGAGGGGGGCGGTCCTGCCAGGTGAACCAGTGGCAGAACCTCGACGACCGGCTGGTCTCCGGGGTGTTTTGCCAGTAGACGAATCGATGCCACTCCCACGGTCGCTGTCGGGGTGGCTTTCAGGGTGATCGTTGCGACCGGTTTGTCGGCTGGAATGCTGGTGGTCGTGGCCGTCACTCCCTTGGGCAAGTCCGTGGCCGACACCTCGATCGGCGACTTCGAACCACCCATGCGGACCACGACAATCTGCACGGTGGCCTGTCCGCCAGCGGCGAGGCTGAGACCGGCGTGGGTTTTTCCGTCACCGACGACCGAAAAGGCACGGAACCGTTTGCGGGGCGGTCCGACGACCAACTGGTACACGCGTTGCGAGCCAAAAATGCTCCCCCCCAGAAGGTCACGCACCACGATCGTGAACCGTCCGTCGGCGGGGGCCGTCCAGTTGGCGTGCGGGTCATTGGTGCTGAAGGGAAAGTCGAATCCGATCTTCTTTGGTGCTGCCGGGCTGGCGATGGTGGCCAGTGCCTTGCCCGTCTTGTCGTGGACGATCGCTTGCAGCCGCATCGATTGGCCCAGACGCTCTCCCCATCCCGTGATCTCGAGGACCTGGCCCTTCTTCGCGTCAATCGCGAACCAGTCGATATCCGCGGACCGCTCGAAGACTCCGCAGATCCGGGCGGGAGGCGTGATGACCTGGGCGTTGCTGGCCATGTCGTTTGGATCGGTGGTTTCGGTGACGATCGGGGTGTGTGATCGGGTGACCCACGGGTTTCCCGAACANTCCGGCAGTCGCACGCGGAAGCCGTCGTCGAGAACTCCGACCGGGCGACGATCGGGCCAGGACCACTGGNCACGTTTCAGGTCCGGAGTGATCTTCAGCGACGGGAGGCCCGTTGTCGGATGCACTGTCCCACCGGGCAGTTCGTGTCCAAGCACCAGCAATTGACCGGTGTCGCCGGAAATTGCTGAGGGAGCGGTCGCTTGCAGCCGTGGTCCGGTTTCCAGCGTCAGGGCATAGACACTGCCCTCGTCGTGTTGGAATCCACGGTCGACAACCGTGACCAGGTAAGGACCGTCGGCGGGCAGTTGGAGTGCCAGTTCCGGTTCCGCCTGGTGTGCCCGGGAGTGAATCAACTCACGGCCCTCGGGGCCATGGACAGTGAGAATGGGTGACACTGTGCCGTCCAGGCTCCGGGACCGGCACACCAGGTGGACCAACTGGCCCGAACGGCCGTTGAAGGAAAACACATCGCGATCGGCAGGTCGGTCGAGCCTGGAGGCTGCCGTCCCCGGCAACGGAATCGGTGTCATTTCTTCGTCGGGCGTTTCGGCAACGACCACGACCGGGTGGTTGACAACCAGCACCGCGCGGGGGTTGGAGAGGCCAGTGGACGTCAGTGTCCAGGTGTCGATCAATCCCGGAAACGGATGTCGTGGACGCGACTTCGTGCTGACCTGGATGCCAACAACCGTCTTGTTGACCGACAGGGTTTCGAATTTGTCTCCCGCGGTGACCAGCCGGGAGATCGTTCCCAGGTCTTTGCCACTGACTGAGATCTTGGCTGCCTGGCCCGCCTGCACGACCGGAGGAAACAGCCCCGTGACCAAGGGGGCCTCGGCCGGAAGCGGTGCGGCAGTTGCGGCCCAGGCAACCAGCAGGGCGGGGAGCATCAGGATCCGTTGCGTGGACATGGAATTGCAACTTGGTTGGCGATTGCGATCGAATCAGTCGTCGGAGGTGCGGTCGACATGGTCTTCAACAACTTCCTATCATACTCGCCCCCGGCATTCGGCGGCATGCACCCGGGTGACGAGTTGGATGCTGTGAGGCCGTGATGACCCGGAAAAAGAAACGACGCAAGGACAAGTGTCCGCCGCCGGTTGACCTGCGGCAGGCGGCGTCATTGCCGTTCCGACGAGTCAAGGGCGGGGTGGAATTCTGCCTGGTCACCGTGCGACGGGGGACCTCCTGGACGATGCCCAAGGGGAACATCGAACGGGGGGAGCAGGGATCTGACTGCGCGGTCCGCGAGACGTTCGAGGAGGCGGGTCTGGAGGGCCGGCTGATCGATCCGCAACTGTGTCGTTACACCGACTTCAAGGGAAAGAAGTCCGTTGAGGTGACCGTGTGGTTGCTGGAGGTGAAGAAAATGCGGAAGAAGTGGCCTGAAAAGAAGCAGCGAACCAGGCGGTGGGTTTCGCCCCGCAAGGCCATCCGGTTGCTGGCCCGGCCTCATCTGGTCGCCCCGATCGTTGACGCCTTGCGTTGTCTCGGCGAGATCGACTGACTCGTCGCCGGGGTTTGAGCGTTTCAGCGATCTCGCGGGCACTCGTTGAATTGCGGCGTCACGTGCCGTCGGCCGGCCCCGGGNTGTTTTCCTTTGCGNGGCCTACGCCATCCCCTCGGCTTCAACATCCCTGGGCATCCACAGATCGACCAGGTCCGCTCGTGGAATCAGCGTGACGTCAAACCAGTTTTCGATGGGCAGCACCAGTTGGGCCAGGGCGGCAGTCGACATGCGGTGGTGCTCTCCACCCAGCAACAGGATCATCTCCTCGATGCCCGGGTTGTGGCCGACCAGCAGCGCCCGATCCACGTCGTCGGGCAATTCGCTGACCACCGACAACCATTCGGCGGTCGAGGCGTGATACAGGTCTCCGGTGGCGCGGATTTCTTTTTCGTAGCCACAGGCGTCGGCGACCAGGTCGGCGGTGCGGTGAGCCCGGCGGGCGGTCGAACTGACGACGATGTCGGGGACCAGTTCGTGATGGCGAATCAGCCGGCCCATCAGGGGGGCCGCACGTTCACCACGGCCATTCAGTGGCCGATCATGGTCACTGGCCACTCCGTGACTCCAACTCGATTTCGCGTGTCGCAACAGCAGCAGCGTCTTCATCGTGGGCAATGGATCCAAGTGTGGGTCAGATGCAGGTCAGGGCTCGGTGGTTTCCCGTCCTGGAGCCCAGTGNGGGACGAAGCCGGTCCGGTGAGTTTCCTCGCTAATCCGTATCGTTTCACAGGCCTCATCATACAACAGTTGCTGGCTTCGGCTACCGAGTGACTCATCGAGCGTGGGTTGAGCGAAGCCACCGTGATCGAGCAACCGGCGGCCCTTGACCTGGTCGGCCAGGCAGTGTTCGAGCATTTGAACCAGTCGTTCGGCGGCAGCGGGTTCGTCGATCGGCACCATCAGTTCGACGCGTCGATCGAGATTGCGTGGCATCCAGTCGGCGCTGGAAATGAAGGTTCTTCCCACCCCACCCTGGTGGAAATGGAACACGCGGCTGTGTTCCAGGAACCGGTCGACGATGCTGACGACGGTGATCCGTTCGGAGAGTCCNGGAACGCCGGGACGCAGACAGCAGATTCCACGGATGTTCAGCCGGATGTCCACTCCCGCCGAGCTCGCCTCGTACANGGCCTTGATCAATTTCGGATCCACCAGCGAGTTCATCTTGGCCAGGATCCGTGCTGGCTGTCCCTGTCGTTTTCTCTCGGTCTCTGCCGCGATCAACTCGAGCAGTCGGTCGCGCAATCCCAACGGTGCCGCTTCGATCAGCTCGAATCGCCGCGGCTGTGTGTACCCGGTGATCGTGTTGAAGAACGTGGCCGCATCCGCACCGAGTTCGGCGTCACTGGTGAGGTAGCTGATGTCGGTGTAGAGCCGGGCGGTGTTTTCGTTGTAGTTCCCGGTACCGAAGTGGGCATAACGTCGGATTCCCCCGGGTTCGCGTCNCACGATCAGGCAGACCTTCGCATGGGTCTTCAGGCCACGTATCCCGTAGATCACCTGCACGCCGGCTTGCTCGAGGCTGCGAGCCCATTCGATGTTGCGCGCCTCGTCGAACCGGGCCTTGATCTCAACGATAACGGTCACGTGCTTGCCCAGTTCGGCCGCCCGTGCGAGTGCACGGACGATGGGGCTGTCGCGACTGGTGCGGTAGAGAGTCTGCTTGATCGCGAGGACATCCGGGTCGGTGGCCGCTTCCTCGACGAACCGGACCACCGGGTCGAAACTCTCGAACGGATGACACAGCAGCACGCTTTGTTCGGCGAGCACGTCAAAGAGGTTGCGTCGTGAGTCGATGGCCGGCGAGGCCGTTGGTGGCCAGGGGGTGTCCCGGAGGTGGTCCAATCCCGGGAGTTCAGCCAGCGGGAAGAACCCGGTCAAATCCAGCGGCCCGGGAATGGTGAAGATGTCTTGATCATCAACCTGGAACTGCTGTTTCAGGAAGTCCCGGGTCTCCTCCCCGGCCTCCTCGGCGAGTTCGAGCCGCACGCAATGACTTTCCTTGCGGGCTTCCAGGATCTCCTGCATCCCCTCCATCAGGTCGGCTGCCTCGTCCTCGCGGAGACTGAGATCGGCGTTGCGTGTGATTCGGAATGGCACGCATTCGACGACAGTTTCACCGGGGAAAAACTTCCCGATCGACCAGGCGATGACGTCTTCCAGCAGCATGTAGACATAGCTGCCGTCGGCCGGCAGCGTGAGTAGCCGTGAGCAGGTCCGGCCACAGGGAATCCAGGCGAACCGGGGTGAACCGTCGGGGCTGTTTTCCAGCCGGACCGAGATGCACAGCGAACCACCAGGCAGCAGCGGGCAGTCCACGTCGGCTCCGACGGCCATTGGGGTCAGAACCGAGTAGATCTCGTCGTCGACGATCTGGCTGAGAACGGCTTCCTGGGAGGGATCGATGGAGCCATGGCTGACCCGTCGAATGCCCGCGGCCGCCAGTTGCGGTTCGAGTTCTTCGCCGAAATGGACGTACTGCTGGGTGATCATCCGACTCACCCGTTCATGGATCAGGCCGAGCTGTTCGGCGGAAGTCAGGCCGGCGATGTCGCGGCCGCCATGACCTTCCCGGTGGACCAGTTGCAGGCCGCCAACACGGACCATGAAGAATTCGTCGAGGTTCGAGGCGGTGATCGCNAGGAACTTCAGCCGTTCGAGTACCGGGTGCCCCGGGTCGGACGATTCNTCCAGGACCCGCTGGTTGAATTCCAGCCAACTGAGTTCACGGTTGATGAACAGGTCGTTGTGGGCGGACATGGCTGTTGGTGATCAGGTGAACCTGATCAGTGGGGGGAGGGGGGGTCAGTGGCTGGATTCCTGTAATGAGGATCCTCGCAGCAGAACCGATCGACCGAAAATCTGTTGGAACAGCAGTCCGTTGCGGTTCAACGCGAGTTGTTCGACCGAGAGATCTTCGACACCGGGGATGGTGATCACGAGCCTGCCGCTGGATTTCTGGCAGTTGAAATCGGAGATCCGGCCGCTCCGCGAGGAGGCCAGGGCGGTGGCCACTCGCAGCAGTGCCGCCAGTTTTGTGACCGCGATTCGCTGGTCGCGGTCGAGTTTTGCGTAGCCCAGGTGCGATGGCTTGGGCGAGGCACCCCGGTGGTAACGCGCGACGAGGGCCACCAGCAGCATGTCGGTGCGGGTCAGGCCGAACAGGTCACTTTGCTGGATCAGGTACATGGAGTGCTTGTGCAGGCTGCGTCCGGAAACAAACTGGCCGATTTCGTGGAGCAGTGCCGCGGTGTGCAGCAGAATGCCGAACCGGGGTTCGAGTTGATGATCGTCAGCGAGCTGTTCGAAAAGTTGTTTCGAGAGATCGGCGACGTGCTGGGCGTGCGGTTCGTTGAACTGGTACTTGCGGCCAAGGTCGAGTGCCGAGCGAGTCACCTGCCGGGAGAAATCATCGCCCCACTGGTCTCCGGCGGCAATTTCCCGCAACAAGCCGTCACGCAGGTTGACATTGCAGACAAACAACCGGTCCCGGTCGAAAGTGCGGGCGACCTCGAGATAGCACAACAGGGCTGGTCCCAGTACCGCGGCGTCCGGATAGCTGGTCTGGAATTGGCGAACGATCTCGTCGGCGGAGAGTCCCAGGATCTTGTCGCAGAGGCTCGCGAGTCCGTCGACCTCCAGGCACGCCAATTCGCCGGGATTCCAGTCGGGCAGCAGTTGCCGGGCGGCAAAGCGGATGTCCCCTCCCAGCGCGACGATCTCCACGGGCTCTTTCCAGGGCACGGTGTGGCGGACCTGGTCCATCGTGTGACGCACCTCCGAACGCATCAACTCGATCACCGAGCCGCGTGGTGCGCCTTCCAGGGTCTTGTTCAGTCGTTGCGAGCCGAGTTGGTACGTGTTCGAGTGGATCACGTCTCCGGCCTGGACCAGCAGGATTTCCGTGCTCCCTCCNCCCACCTCGGTCACGATGGATTGTGCATTGCTGAGCGCCGGGTGGTTCTCGAGCATCGGTTGGACGCCGAGGTAGGTGATCCGGTTCACCTCGGCTTCGTCAATCGCCTCGATCTCNAGNCCGGTTGCCACGTAGACACGGTCCAGGAACGAGAGCCGGTTGGTCGCCTCGCGAACCGCGCTGGTGGCGACCACGCGGACCTGGTCAGGGCTGGTGATGCCATACTCGACGAGCAATTTTCCGTAGCTCTGCAGGACGGCCACGCACCCCTCGGTTGTCCGTTTCCGGATCCGACCCCCGGTGAACGTGTCGTGCCCGAGGTCGACATCTCTCCTGAGTGTTTCGAGCAGTCGAATNGAACCGTCGCTGACGATTTCGCCAATGGCCATCCGGATCGACGAGGATCCGATGTCGATCACCGCCACCGGCCGGGTTTGCGGCGGCAGGTGGGTGTGCCGATGGGAATCGTGAATGGTGGTGACGTGGTCGGTCATCGGTGAGAGACGTGTGAGAGACGTGTTCGGGTGTGAGAGCACCCGTGGGTCGGGTCGCGGTGGCGGGGTTCGCGGGAAAAATTCCGATCCGGTAATCGAAATGCGGTTTGGAAAGAGCTGGAGGTTGTCGGGGGAATCAGGCGGCTTGGGTCGTGTTGTTGACGATCTCTGTTTCGGCCCAGGCCGCGGCTCCCAACACGCTGGCGTCGTCGCCAAGATCGGCGGTGACCACCCGGTAGGTGTCACGGTAGGACTCTAACAGGTTCTTGTGACAGCTGCCGGAAACCGCGTCGCAGAACAAGTCGGGCATCGCTTCGACCAGCCCACCTCCGAGAACAATCGTGTCGGGGGCCAGGAGGTGAACCAGGCCCGCGGCGGCCACCCCGATCCACTCGGCTGCCTCGCGGACGATTTCCTGGATCACCGTGTCGCCGCTCTCGATCGCTTTGCGTAACGCTCCGCTACGGATCGTGGAGACCTCGGTGCCGACGTGTTCGGCCAGGTGTGGAGCGTGGCCACGGTAGGCGGCCTGGGCGGAGGCTGCGGCGATCGAGAGGCGGCTGGAGACGTGTTCGAGCGTGTGACAGCGGCCGTTGCCGCGGGCCGGTGCACCCGGATCGATGGGGAAGTGCCCGATCTCCATGCAGGTGATCCCGTGTCCCCGGAGAATCCGGCCCTCGTAGATGCAGCCACCACCGATGCCAGTGCCCGGAAAGATTCCGACAACGCACCGTGAGTCCTGCGCCGACCCGAACCGGAATTCGCCGTAGACGCCCGCATCGACATCATTGACCACCTGGACCGGGCAGTTCATTTTCTCGGTCAACCACTCGCCGACCGGCACGTCGCGCCATCCCAGGTTGATTGCCTCGTGGACCAGGCCGCTGGTCATGTCGACCGGCCCGGGACAGCCGATGCCAATGCCCCGGATCGCGGTGCGGTCCAGGCCCGCCTCGTCCAGGGCACCGTCNATGGTCTTGGCAATCCGCTTGAGGTTCTTCTTGGGCGAGACCGAGTTGAGCGTGGATCGTCGGGACCGACCGATGACCTCGAACGACGAATCGAAGACGCTGGCCAGCATCTTGGTGCCGCCCAGGTCAAAGCCGACCCAAACTCCGTCCTGTCGCCTCGTCATGCCACTTCCTTGCCGACTGAACTGGATCTCCNTCGTTCGCCGCTCGCTTCCAGCATATCCCCCGTGGAAGAGTGTTGCGAGACGGAAGGTGAACGAGGAAAAAAAAGCGGAGAGGGCGGGATTCGAACCCGCGGTCCCGGTTGCCCGAGACACGGCATTTCCAGTGCCGCACAATCGGCCACTCTGTCACCTCTCCTCAAGCGTCGATTCTCGCATCCCCCCCGCAGCGGTTCAATGGTCACCGAGCAGGTGAGAGGCCCGAACCAGAGCCGCTGACATTGGTCGCCAACGATGTGGGCTACTAGGATGTGCTCCGGACGAGGCACCATGTGGGATTGAGGCGATCATGACTGAAACCGGGTTGGTGGCAGCGTTCACCGGCGTGAGGCGTCCATTTGACCTGCTGGAGTTTCCCGTGCCGGAGGCCCAGCCCGGAGCCGCCGTGGTGCGGATCACCATGGCCAATGTCTGCGGCAGCGACCTGCATATCTGGCGGGGCACCTACGACGTCTCGCGCGGTCACTCCGAGCCATTTTGCCTGTCGATCGGTCACGAGATGACCGGGGTGGTGCACGAACTGGGTGATGGAGTGACCGTCGACTCAGCGGGAGCCCCGCTCGAGGTCGGCGACCGGGTGGTCTTTCAGTACTTC
>PBOU01000173.1 GCA_002724415.1 Planctomycetaceae bacterium | reverse complement strand
CAGGCGTTGATTGACCTTGGCGCAACGGTTTGCATTAGCGAACCGCGGTGTGAGGAGTGCCCGGTGCGGATGAGTTGTCGGGCGTTGGAGCGAGGCGAAGTGGCGAGGATACCTGTCAAAACAGTTCGCGCCGCCCCAACCGATCTTCACGAACTGGTACTCGTCGTTCGACGCGAAGGCGAAGTGTTCCTCGTACAGCACCCGGCGGGAGAGCGTTGGGGAGGTCTTTGGGGATTTCCCAGGTTGCGACGTAACACGGGTGTCAAAATGGACACGACGGAATCACAAAGTGTCGTGGACGAGGTGTCGCTGCTCGGTTGGGAGGTCGAATTTTGCGGGTGGTTTAAGGCGTTCCGTCACTCGGTGACACGGTTCCGGTTGCATTTGCAGCCGGTTGACTTGCTGTGGTCGGATGGGGAGTGGAATGGCACCTCATCGGGGGAATGGGTCTCGATCAACGATGTGGATGATCGTCCTATGTCGGTGGCGGAGAGACGGGTCGCGACTGAGTTGGCGGCAGTGTTTGATTAGCCGGCCGAGCGGGGATTGTCGCCTTGCAAGAGTTGGCTAGTATTGGCAACGGGTGGATANATTGGCTGGAACAGTNTTGATGTTGATTGGANCCAGCCNCNTNTTGTGGCCGGAATGCATCCAGTGTTGAGAATGCGGACACCACGCCCAGCCGGAGAGGAACGCCGTGAGAAAGGCGGTCTCGCCACGGGAATTGTGTTTTCTCTTCTGGGCGATCCACAGTCGCAAATGGCGGGGATTGTGGGCTTTGGCAGTTCGTTCGTGGTTCATGGGGTCGTGTTGTCGGTCCTGGCAATCTGGGTGTTGGACCAATTCAGTGAGGTCCGCCCGCTGTCGACCGAATGGAGCCAGTCGGAAGATGAGACGGTGTCGCTTCCAGAGTCGCTGGCGGGTGAATTGGAGGTTGCGTCCCAGAACGTGCAGGAGGCGAATGAGACTCCGCGAATTGAAACAGCGATTCTTGAGGGCCGGGAGAATGCGCTTGACGACGCTCTGTCTGATGCGTTGCTGGAGTACGCTGTCGAAACAGAGGGCAAGAAGACCACCGCCGGAAATGGATTTTTGACCGCTCCCAAGGGAGCAAAGGTCGTCCAGAAGGGAAGTTTTTCGGTTTGGACGGTGCCGGAGGATCCATTGCCGAACCAGGAGTACAAAATCGTTATCCAGGTCCGGTTGCCGAAGGTNGTGCGACGTTATCGTGTTCGAGACTTGAGTGGCCTGGTGGAGGGAACTGACGGCTACNGACAGAAAATNCCCTGGGATCCACTCTGGAAAGGACGACCGGATGTGGCCCTGACGGTTCGTGACGGACGTTTGGTGGCCCTTCGGAAGGAGGGGTTTCTACCGATAAGGAATCGGATCTCACAGTTGATTATTCGCGTCCCGCCGGCGAACAAAAAATTGGTCCGAGACACGATCACAATTGAGTCGCGACTTTTGAAAGAGAAACAGGTGCTGGAAATCGTGTTCTAGGACACAGGGCGGTCTCTTGTGAGACTCGCCGGGTGTNGTGAGGAACGGNGGAGCGGTTGGNGGTTCGGGGNGCCGCGATTGTTTGTTCCGAACTTTGGCTTCGAGGAGGAAATTGCGGGGCAGGCCCTGTCCCGGTCGGCGTCGGAGGCGACCCGTGGCTTGAATGGATGCTGGGCCGCGTTGCTTGATCCCACCGATGCCGTCTGTCCGATTCCATACACACGACCGCAGGCCGTGCTCGCGGATTGTTGGGAACCATGGGAGATCGTCCCCTGGGGGTGGAGTCGGCCGATGGTGCGCTGGGCCAATTCGATCAGTCCCGTCGTCAGTTGCCCAGATCCTTCAGTCGTAGAGATGCTCAATCGGAGACGATGGGGTTTTGCTCGCGAAAAAGAAATTGAAATGGCGCCTCGCGGTTCTGTCGTCGTTGAGTCTGTTGAGGCCTGTGTCAGCCTCTTGTCTAAACCGGCCTCCGAAGGTTTGGGATGGATCGTCAAGGCAGATCTTGGCTCATCGGGACGGGGCCAACGTCGGTTTGGTTCGGGTGAGATGACCAACGAATTCGTCACGTGGGTGTCTTCCCGGCTGACGCGTTACGGGATGGTGCAGGTGGAGCCCGTTTTGCCGGCGGTCCGTGAGGTTGGGGTTCAATATGACGTGCAGGCAGGGGGGGAGGTTGTCCTGTGTGGAATCACCGAACTCCTCACGACCGATTCGGGGGCGTATCGCGGAACGCGGATTGTTCGTAGTGGGGAAGAAGCGGTTCGAGGCCTTGGTCGGCTGGTCGAAATGTTGGAACCCGTTGCGGCACAGGTGGCCGAATCTGGTTATTCCGGCCCGTTGGGGATCGATTCAATGCAGTTTCAGTCGGATGGATTGGGGGAAGGCTGGCGGCCGGTGCAGGATGTCAACGCGAGATTCACGATGGGACGGTGTGCGTTGGAGTGGAGCACAGAACTTCCGGTCGGGACCAGAGGGACAGTCCTGGCGGCCAGTTGGGGCAGCGCCGAGGCAGTGGATCGTCGAGTGGCACGTCTACCCGAGAAGGTGACTGGCCTGCGGAACGCTCTCAGGTTTTCGCCTCCGGAGTCACCGCCAACGACAGGTGCGGGCCTGGTTTTGTTGGTTTATGACAAAGAGGGGGACCCGCTGGAAATTGAAGCGGCCGCGCTGAGAGCGATCCAGGAGTCGACGGACGCCTAGTCGGACTTCGTTCCGGGGGGTGCGATGCTACGCAGATCCTGGCCCTGGCCGGCTTTCAAGTCAAACAGGCCAAAGATGTCACTGGCGTTGAGGCTGAGGCTGGAGTTGCTGACCTCGGTGTCGCCGAGAACACGTTGAAACAATTCGCGTTTTTGTTGCAAAACACGATCGATTCGTTCCTCGATCGTGTCGCGGCAGATGAATTTCGTCACCAGAACCGGGCTCTTTTGCCCGATACGGTGCGCTCGGTTGATTGCCTGGTCCTCCACAGCGGGATTCCACCAGCGATCGTACAGAAAAACATAACCGGCGAATTGCAGATTGAGGCCGACTGCTCCCACACCGTAACTCATCAGTATGAGGTGTTTGGTTGGATCGTCCTTGAAGGTTGCCAGCACGTCGTCTCGCCGGGATGAAGGAATCCCCCCGTGGTATATGAGAGGTTGGAATTCCGAGAGTTGGTCGTTGATCCAGTCGAGCGAACGTGTCCATTGGCTGAAGAGAATGGCTTTTCCTCCGCTGCCAGCAATCTCTTCCATCTCGGCTGCGAGTCGGTCCAGCTTGCAGCTTTGACCGGTTAGCGGGTCATAGTTGCAGATTTGTTTCAACCGCAGCACGAGTTCGAAAACGTGCTGAATCGTGATCGATTCTCCGAGTTCTCCAAGCTGGACAATTCCGTCTTGCTCCGCCGTCCTGTAGGCCAGTTCCTGGCCCGGGGTCAGTTCGAGCAATTCGTCACGGTCCAGTCTCGGAGGCAAATCGGTGAGTACCCGATCCTTGGTTCGGCGAAGTACAAATTCGCGAGCCAGTCGGTTGAGTTGCCGGATGTCGCTGACGCTGTGGTCTGGGATTGCGCCAATGAATTCCAAAAGGGAAACAAATTCGGAGGGCCGGTTCTCGATTGGGGTTCCGGTCAACGCCCAGGAGCGTTGTCGTGTGAGGCTGCGTGCGGCTCGATTGGTCTGGGAGTCAGGATTCTTGATTCGCTGGGCTTCGTCGAGGATGACCAGGTCGAATGATGGGAACGCGGTGTCTCCAAACATCTCCATGTCACGAACGAGAAGTTCATAATTGGCAATTTTCACGGGCACATTGGTCATCTCCCAGAGCATCCGACGCCTGGCGGAGGGGCCCTCGATGGCAATTGCCGGGATCTCTTCGGCCCACAAACCGAGTTCGCGTTGCCAGTTGGTGATGAGTGGTTTTGGGCATACGAGAAGCACGCTCCGCACATGGCCGGACCGGATCAAGAGCCGAAAGGCGCTGATCGCTTGCATGGTTTTGCCCAGTCCCATTTCGTCGGCCAAGAGTGCGCTGGTGCGGGAGAACAACCATGCGATGCCCTGGTATTGGAACGGAAACGGTTCGAAGGGCATGACCAGTTCTTGCCCGGAAAGTAACGTTTCGATTGGTGGCTGCAGTAGGTAGAAAAGCCGATCAGTGATGGACAGTGCATGGGTTGGGACGGCGACACGAGTGCGTCGCGGTTTGCGTTTGGCACTGGGCGTACGAGGTGCAAATACCGACGCGGGAGAGAGTGCCTCATCGCCAGCGTCGGCAGCTCGTCGCGAGCGAGGTGCCTCGTCGACGTGGGAGAACTCAACACCAATCGTTTTGACACCGCTCCAGTTTGGCCGCCATGCCGGAAGAAGGCGTGGTGGTGAGACGAGTTCGCTGGCAACCACGTGGCACCGGGGCGCCCTGGTGATCCCCGCTCCCAGCCCCGAATTGAACAACTTCACATCGAAATGCAGCGGTGAAGGTTGCGCATTAATCGAAAAAGTGGCTGCCTCTTGCGCCGGGTTGTCCACGACGTGATCCATCGTCGGCTCTGGTTAGTGGCCCTGCAGGGTCTCGGAAAGCGCTTGTTTCACCCGCTCGAGCGGTTCGTGAAGATCGGAATCAGCCGAAATCTGCGCCGCCCCCTGATGCAAAGCGGTGATGTCGTTCTGGTGTGCGGTGTGTATGGAAAGTACCCGCTGCCCCATCCGGACTCGCCCAAGCGGCGGGGCCTGGTCGGCGGCTTCCGGTACCTCTGGCGATTCTTCCACCCTCGCCATCGGGATTGTTATGTGGTTTCTGAGGTCGGGGATGGCGTCGTGGTCGGTGACCAGGAGGTCGGGTGGGCTGCCGAGCCGGTCGAGGAGGGCGCGACCCATTAATTCACCAAGCAAAAAAGGGCGAAGAGTGTTTCCGTACAAGAGTTTCTGCGCACGAGTCGGACGGACTGGGCTGGTGCATTGGAATTCCAGCGGTCGACCGTAGCGGTTGGTGACGAGCAGGCCAGCGACGAACGCCCCGTCGTCGGTTTCCAGGGCCGCGAGAAAACCGAGTCGGAAAGTGCGAGAATCAATTGCTGGTTCGCTCATCGGATGGGCTTCTGGGATGCGGGAACTCGCGTGGGGACGTCTGTGCCCACTTACTAATTGTCGGCGGTTGGAAAAGGCCACTTGAGGCGTTCGGAGGAGTCGGAGGGACTGTACAATCGTGTGTGTTGTCTTCCGGGCTGCAATTTACAGTGAGACGAGTGCGGAGCGATTCGATGGCATTTCCCGAAGATCGTCCACGAGCCGAATTGAGTGAGGTTCAGCAACGCCGTCTTCAAAACCTCGTCAGTGGGTTGGAGGGAAATCAATTCTGGAAAACGCGATTGGCGGAGGCTGGCTGGCGGGACCTGGGCCAATTGGGAAAACGACTGGAAGACCTTTCGTTTTTGGCGGAACTTCCGACGTGCGGCAAACAGGATCTGGTTGCCGATCAGGACCTTAATCCGCCCTACGGCAGTAATCTCAGTGAACCGTTGGAACGGTACACTCGGCTACATCGGACATCCGGAACCACCGGTCGACCGTTGCGGTGGCTCGACACCGGGGCAGCATGGTCAAATATTCTCGAGGCGTGGGCACAGATCTTCCGTGTTGCCGGCGTTGTCGAAACGGATCGATTTGCGTTTCCGTTTTCTTTCGGCCCATTCATCGGGTTTTGGGCGGCGTTCGAAGGCGCCGCCGCGGCAGGACACCTGTGCTTGCCGGGAGGGGGAATGAGCAGTGCAGCCAGATTGCGGATGATCGAGGACAATCATGCGACGGTGGTTTGTTGCACCCCGACCTATGCTTTGCGTCTGAGTGAAGTGGCCGAAGAAGAGGGGTTTGATCTCCGCGGAGGGCCAGTGCGGCTTTTGATCGTCGCCGGCGAACCCGGTGGTAGTGTTCCAGGCGTTCGTGAAAGCATCCAGGCGGCGTGGGGTGCACGGGTTGTCGACCACTGGGGAATGACGGAACTCGGACCGTTGGCCGTTGAGTGCGAAAGTTCTCCCGGGGGAATGCATGTGCTGGAAACCGAATGCATTGCTGAAATCGTCGCTCAAGAGACGTTCAAGCCGGTTCCCGTTGGAGAACAGGGGGAGTTGGTGATCACGACCCTTCGGCGAATCGGAAGCCCCGTGCTTCGGTACCGGACGGGGGACCTGGTGGCGGTGGATCCCGAACCATGTGGATGTGGACGGGCGCTGTTGCGGTTGAAAGGTGGAATTTTGGGCCGAGCTGACGACATGCTTACGATCCGCGGAAACAACGTGTTTCCATCCAGCATCGAAGCGGTCATCCGTGGTGTCCCTGGTGTTGCTGAGTTCCGTGTCGTGACGCGGCGCGAGGGCGCGATGGACCAGTTGCAGGTTGATGTCGAACCACTTCAGGGGGCGGATGCCTCGGAAGTCGTGAGTGGGGTTGTGGCGGCAATTCGACAGACGTTCAATTTCGGCGCGGCAGTGGANGCGGTTGCTCCCGGGGAGTTGCCNCGATTTGAAATGAAAGGCCGAAGGTTCGTGCGGGANTAAACNGNTGGGGTCACGANCGNGGAATGTCCCTTCCGTGTGGGTCAGTGTCCGGCGAGTCGAGTTCNCGGGCGAGTTGATCTCGCAGTTCGGGGTCGAGGAAGTGTTCGACNCGGTGCGCTGCGTCGTGGAGATGGTCGCCCGGGACATCGAAATGGCGGGCCATGTAGGTCTCCCAAAGGCGGTGCGCTCGCACGAGTTGCCTGGCTTCGGATTTTCCCTTGTCGGTGAGATGCGGTTCGGAGGCTGTTCCCCCGATGAAACCTTTTCGCCGCAGGTTCCACGCGGCAGCGCGATAAGTGGCTGAACGTCTCCCGGCGGCCAGGAGAGGCGTGGTGGCCGATTTCGTTTCATCCTGGCGATAGAGTGCGCCAAGAATATCTTCGGCTGCGATTCGGAGAGCCAGCCGCAATTGAAGTGTCGTCCGGACGATGATCCCGTGTCGAGGCCCGAGCAGCATGGCGAGAACAAAAAGTACGCCGGTGGCGACGGCCTGCATTCCCGAAGTGCTAGCATCGAGAGTCGATACGTCGACGCCTTCAAAAAGCGGACTCGCGGCAAAACGCGACGTGAGAACGGGTGGCAGGACGAGGGCCATCGCGTGACCCAGGACCGCGCTCAGGGAGGCACTCACGGCAGCCAGGATCAGCATGACCCAGAGGCGGTCAGTGAGCAGGTGGGCGGTGGCCGGGGGTACGATAAGCATTGCCACGACCAGTATATTTCCAACACTTTCAAAAGCGGCTACAGCGGTCACTGCGGTGACGGCCATCAAAACGTAATGGATGACAGTCGCGTTGATCCCAAGAGACGTGGCCAACGCGGGATCAAACGTGCTTATGCGAAGTTCTTTGAAGAAACAGACAACGAGAAACGCGTTCATAAGTAGTGCTGCACCACCGATCCAGGCGGCACGGGGGATGTGGCCAGGGCCAGCCCACACGGTTTCAATGTTTCCATAGAGGACACAGTCCGGGTCGATATGCACTGAGTCAGCGACAAGTCGAATCATCAGCAAGCCAAGTGCAAAGAGCGACGTGTACACCACGCCGAGTGCAGCAGAGTTTTCGACACGCCCCTGTCGTTGAATCCATTCAGTGAGAATTGCCGTGGCGGCACCGGTCACGATGGCTCCGGTGAACATCATCGCGTAACTGGTGGCATCAAAGGCCGTCCGGGAATCGGTTGAGCCGTCGCCGAACCACCCCAGCGATTCAAAATATTGTCGCAGAAGGAAGGCGGCGACGATCCCTGGGAGGACAGTGTGGGTCAGCGCGTCGCCGATCATGCTTTGTCGCCGCAAGACAAGGAAGCACCCGGGGATCGAACAGGCCATGGCCGCGAGGGCCGCCGTGATCACGATCCAGGTGTCCAGTTCGAACCAGCCGCTGATCAAATGGCTTCCGAAACTGGTCAGCAGGTCTGTTGCTCTTTGCATGGGTGAGGCGTTTAGGCGTTGGTGTCGAGAGGGTGTGGGCTGGGTGGCATGTCCATTTGCGGATAACGGTTTCTGACGGTTTCGAGAAGTTCTGCGACAAGATCCGCATCAAGAACGTGTTCTGTGAGGTCGGCGTCACGGTCGACGTGGGTTGTCGCGATGTCTGCATGAAGGATCAGGTAGGTTTCCCAGAGTCGGTGGTTCTTTGCGACCTGCCGCGCAGCGGTTGCCCCGTGATCAGTCAACCGCCACCCGTTGCCGGCTTTGGTGAGTGAGCCGTTTGAAACGGCAGTTCGGAGAAGCCTGTCCACCCGGGGTGAAGACCAACTGCGACGCGCGAGGATTTCAGCGTGGGTTATCACGTGGTGGCAGAGGGGGTCTTCGTGGCGAGTGGGGTCGCTGTCGGCAAGGCGAGGTTCGAGGATCTCGTAGATCGCGCGTGACAGGTCGTGCCGGCCTGCGAGACGTCGCGAAGTTCTCCGTGCCAGCCACCTCGGCAAAAGGCCCCGCCGGGTTCCCAGGAGAAGGCTGCCCCCAAAACACAACGAGCCGACCAGTACGATGACGGCACCTGCCGAAAAACGGGAGAAGAGGGAACTGACAACACCTCCGAGCCACGCTGACGCTCCGCCGCAGAAGGCTGCGATGATGGTCATCGGCCCCAGGCGTTCCGTCCAAAAACGTGCGGCAGCGGCCGGGATAATCAACATGGCCACCACCAGTAACAATCCAACACTCTGAAGGCCGATGATTGACATGGTGACAACCAACCCCATGAGCGCGAGATCGAGACCGACGGTTGGCCACCCCTGGCTGCGACCGAATTCCTCGTCGAAACACAGGAGTCCAAATTCTTTGAAAAACAAAAGCGAAACAAAAACAACGACGGTTGAGGATGTCGCAATCCAACGGACATCTGCAGCGGACATCGCTGCGGTTTGTCCATAAATGAATCGCTGCAGACCTGCAATCTGACCCGTGGGCAGTTTTTGAATCACGGTGAACAACGCGATGCCGGCGCCAAAGAAGACGCTGAGAACGATGGCCAACGCGGCGTCTTCTTTGATGCGGCTGAAACGGGTGATGGTCATTGTGCACAAGACGCCAAGGAGGCCAGCCGCCAGAGCGCCAAGCATAAGGCTTGGCAGGGAACGACCGGTGCCGGGTTGGATGAGTTCGGCCGCCAGGAAGGCCAGGGCAATTCCCGGCAATGAGGCGTGGCTGACGACGTCACCGATCAGTGATCGCCGCCGCAGCAGCATGAACGTGCCCACCGTGCCTGCGCCTATGCCCAGCAGGGTGGTTCCTAGAAGCACAAGCCGGGTGTTGTATTGTTTCAGGAGTAGTGTGTCCTGAACCTTGGACCAACAGGGCCAGCGGTGGGGACTGTGGTCGGAGGCGTTTGCAGACGAAACAAGGCCGGTCGGTGCCTGCCGAGGGGCGGCAACGCAGGATTCCGGAAGAGGCTGCAGCCAAAACAGTGAGAAGAGCAGGAGGCGGGGCAGTTGCCGGAGAAGACAACCGGGCCGGTCAGCCAGCCAGCCTCGAGTGTGTGGTCCTGTCATGAGCGAGGAGGCTCGAGCGTCATGCGGTGACCGACCTGGTCGAGAATCGCAAGTTTTCCTCCATAGGTGGTCCGAAGGTTTTCGGGAGTGAAAACGTCGGAAACCGGCCCGGTCGCGACAAGTCGCATGTTGAGTAGAAGAACATTGTCGAAGTATTCGGGGACGGTCTGCAGGTCGTGGTGGACGACCAGTGCCGTTTTTCCGGATTCTCGAAGTTCGTGAAGCACCTCGACGATCGTCCGTTCCGTTGCCGCGTCGACACCGATGAAAGGTTCGTCCATCAGGTACAAGTCGGCCTGTTGCGCTAGAGCACGTGCCAGAAACACGCGTTGCTGTTGGCCGCCGGAAAGTTGGCTGATCTGGCGTTTGGCATAATCGGACATGCCGACGCGGTCGAGATAGTCCATCGCCTCGCTGCGATGGCGTCGGCCGACCGGACGGAGCCATCCAATTTGTTTGTACAACCCCATCGCCACCACATCGAGTGCGTTTACGGGGAAATCCCAGTCGACGCTGCCTCGCTGCGGAACATATCCAACACGGTGTCGAACGGTGTGGTAAGGGCATCCGAAAAAATGGACGTCACCGGAAACTCGCGGGATCAAATCAACGGCAGCCTTGATCAGGGTCGTCTTCCCGGAACCATTGGGGCCGACTATCGCGGTGAGTTTTCCTGGGGAAGCATCGTAATCGATGTCCCACAACACCGGCCGACGGTGGTACGCGACGGTCATGTCGTGTATCGCCAGCGGAGCTGTCTTTGGATGGGCCGCCGGCGAAACCGGATCCCCCGAAGACGATGCGGGTGATGGGGGCGGGAGAGACGTCACGGGATAGTGCTCTCTGGTGCCTCCCGGGTTTCCAACTGCGGCTTCAGCTTTCCGTGCTTTCCAGTTTCAGGTGCAGTGCCGCCGAGAGCCCGGGTGATTGTGGTGGCGTTGTGATCCATCATGCCCAGGTAGGTGCCGGTGTAACTGCCTGGTGCTCCCATGGCGTCAGAAAACAATTTGCCGCCAATGCGGACATCCCAATTGGCTTGCTTGCAGCCTTCGACTATCGCCGTGATGTTCTTGGGGTTCACGCTGGATTCGACGAAGATCGCCGCAATTTTCCGCTCGGTGATGAAAGAGACCAACTGGTTGATGTCGTCAACGGCGGCCTCAGAATCGGTGGAAATGCCCTGGACACTTCGCGTCGGAATCTTGTACGCGCGGGAAAAATAGCCAAAGGCGTCGTGAGCCGTGACAAGCCAGCGTCGCTTTTTGGGAATGGTGCTGATTGACTGCCGGACGTAATCGTCCATTTCGGCCAGTTGCAACTGGTAATCGTCGGCTCGACGCCTGTAGTCGTCCGCATGTTCAGGATCGTGTGCGGCCATGGCATCGGCAACAACATCCACGCACTGGCTCCAGGCAGTGATGTCCATCCAGACGTGGGGGTCAAAATGCCCCTCGAATTCCGGGGGGTGCAAGAGAAATGGCTCTCCGAGTTTATGGGTCACAGCATGGACTGGCTTTCCGGTTCTTCTGACACTGGCAAATGTGTCCTCGAGACGGCCTTCGAGTTTTAATCCCGAGAAGAAAACGAGGTCGGCGCCGAGCAGCATGCTCTGATCGTTGCGAGTCGGTTTGTAGAGATGCGGGTCAACACCTTCTCCCATCAATCCCCGGACGTTTCCGCGGTCACCGGATACGACCGAAACGATATCGGTCACCATGCCGCAAGTTGTCACGATGTCGTATTGAGTCGGTGTTGTTGCGGAATTGGTGGAACTGCCGGTTGGGCCGGAATCCACACCGCAACCGCTGATCACGAAAAGGATCACCAGTGTCCAGAGGGCTGGTCGAGTTGACATGTGGGTGCGGTGCACGATGATTTGTTGGCACTCAACTTCACGATTGGTGAAGAATCTGCCGTTTTCCAGTTTGAACGTCGAAGTCACCAGAGGTTTTGATTAGTCAAAACCTTGGGTGGAGTCAAGGCACTCGGGGAAAGAGAATGTCCGAGGCAATCGCGAGTCACGACTTTTCGAGCGGATCACTCGAGGATGCGTTGTCCTTCCTAAAACGGATCCGGTCAGAGTTGAGCATTCCCCGGAAGGTCCATGTTTGGCCGGACAAGTTTGCTGTCTTTGATGTCAACGGCGACTCTTTCGAGATCCGTGGCGTGGGTTACGAATCGGCGGAAATTACTGAACTGCTGGATGCGGTCAATGCCGTTTACAGGAAAGACAGCATCCACGAACCGTTCGGACGGGAGTTCAAAGAATTTCCGACTGGCAAGCGATACGCGTGGGGTGTGGACCGGGTGATGTAGGACTGGTTAGCCGGGTCCTTGCCCATAGATGTGCTGGATCGGTGTTTTGTGGCCCCAGGTGATGTCGTCAACGGTGACATCGAGCGCGTTGGCAACTTTCGCTCGCTCGTCCGGTGACGGAGTCCATCGTCCAAGCAGGATGGCCAGAAGACGTTGATCTTCAAGCCCGGTTTTATCGGCCAGTTGATCAATCGTGAGACCTGCCGACTCACACAATTCGGCCACGCTACGGGTGCCCATTCAAATCTCCTCCGGGAGGCCAAATTGACGGTAACGGACGTTACGGGGGTCCATCGTGTGTCCCCAACTGATCGAACCAGGTTCGATGTCCAGTGAATCCGCAATCCGTTTGCGATCAGCGGCCGATGGAGTCCAACGTCCTAGTGCGATGGCTTCGGCGCGGTCGAACGACAAACCGGTCTTTTCGGAAAAGTCTTCGACCGTCAGTTGAAGTTGATCAAGGACTACGTCGATCGTGGCAACACGTGGCGGCATGGCTTTGGCTAAGAGAGGGTGGATTGAAGTTGAGCGGATTGTGATAACGTGGTTGGCGTTGGGCAAGGCAATTCACCAAAGGAGGACGCGGAAACTCCGCTTTAAAACAACAAGGATTGCCGCAAATGGAGGCATCTGTCATAATGCATTTTTCCGGAGGTTTACAGCACTTTTGTGTGATGTGCCAAGGGACAAACCAGTTTCTGCAGGTGGCATTTCGATGGCGACGGGAACTCTTGACGGCACCCAAACACCGGCTTCGGAGAATCCGGAACAAAAGTTTCAGTACCCGGGTATTCCGGTGACCTGTGATGGGGCCGAAGCGGTTGTCTGGGTCGAAACCCGAGTGTGCCAGGGGTCAGGAGCCTTTCCGATCACCAGTTCGACCACCATGGGCAGCGGTTTCAACGCGGCAGTGCAGAATGGGTTGAAAAACCTGTGGGATGACGATCTGGTGTTCGTCGAGCCAGAAAGTGAGCACTCTTCCGCAACGTTTTGTGAAGGATTTGCCGCATCTGGAGGGCGGGTGACCAACTTCACGTCGGGCCAGGGCTTGGTCCTGATGAAGGAGGTCCTTTACACGATCGCGGGCAAGCGACTGGGCCTGGTGTTCAACATCGGTGCCCGGGCACTGACGAGCCACAGCTTGAACGTCCACGCAGGACACGACGACGTGATGGCGGTGGCCGACTGCAACTGGGGAATCCTGTTTGCCCGAAACGCGCAGGAGGCGGGCGACTTGTGCCTGATTTCCCGGCGTGCGGCCGAGGCTTCACAGGTTCCATTCATGAATGTCCAGGACGGTTTTCTGACAACTCACACGGTCGAAAGTGTGTTGCTGCCGGAGCCGGAATTCATGAAAGAGTACATCGGCAAGCCGGAGGAGCGTTTGAACAACCTGATGGATCCGGACAACCCTCTGATGTCGGGGGTTGTTCAGAACCAGGACTCCTACATGAAGGGCAAAATTGCCCAACGTTGGTATTACGACACGGTTGAAGAACACCTGCAGGACGCGTTCGACGAGTTCCATGCCAAGACTGGTCGAAAATACGGTTTTCTGGACGCCTACCGGTGTGAGGATGCCGAGTACATCCTCGTGGGCATCGGTTCGTACATGGAAACGGCCCAAACCACGGTGGATTATTTGCGCGACGTGAAGGGAATCAAGGCGGGGTGTCTGAACGTGTATTGCTTCCGGCCATTCCCGGCGAGGCAGTTGGTAAATGCTCTGAAAGATTGCGTGGCGTTTTCGATTATTGAGAGAATGGATGATCCGCTCTCGACCACCGGAAATCACTTGACCCGTGAAATCAAGGCGGCGTTTTGCGACGCGATGGCCGGTCAGATGGGCCATGAGAAGATCGAGAGTGCACCACGGATCTATCACGGAGCGGCGGGATTGGGAAGCCGTGACGTTCGACCTGGCGACGTCAACGCGATCTTCGACAACATGATCAACGACGGGCAGGACTTTTTCGTGCTGGGGATTCAGCATGCCCTGGCACTCGAAAACACCGATGATCCGGACCTGCGTCCCTCGGGGGCCTTTTCAATGCGGGGTCACTCGGTTGGAGGGTTTGGGTCGGTGACCTCCAACAAGGTGATCGCAACGATTGCTGGCCAAGTGTTTGGCAAGGACGTGCAGGCCTATCCGAAATATGGATCTGAGAAAAAGGGGCTGCCCACCACCTATTATTTGACGATTGCGGATTCGCACATTTTCTCACACAGCGAATTGGAATACGTCAATCTTGTGGTGCTCAACGACACAACCGCGCTGGACAGTGGCCATCCGTTGAAGGGGATGGTCGATAACGGTGCGATCTTCATGCAGAGTGCATTTTCGGATCCGACCGATGTCTGGACGAGGATCCCCGAGCATCAGAAGGACGTGATTCGCAAGGGCAAACTCAAAGTCTATTTTGCCGACATGGTGAATATCGCCCGTGAGGTGGCGTCGGTGGCCGATCTGGAGATGCGAATGCAAGGAATCGTCCTTCTGGGCGTTTTCCTGAAATTGACTCCTTATGCGCAGGACAGCGGGATGGGCGATGAGGAGGTCTACGAAGGCGTGGAGACGGCTTTGAGGAAGTACTTTGGCAAACGTGGCGAGCAGGTGGTGCAGGACAATCTGACGTGCGTCAAACGCGGTTACAGTGAGATGCAGGAAATTCCCCAAGAGTTGATCCAGGGCAGCAACGGCGCCGCCTGAATCAACAACCAAAAGGCTGGGCCGGGGCGGCGTGTTGTGATGCTCCCCGCCGGGCCAATCTCCCGCGGCAATGCCGCGCGGTTTGAGTCGAGGATAGGAAAAATGGCAACAGCCCACGGCGAAACATCGATCAACGACGCCAACGCACGGGATCCGTTCAACAACAACAGTTACGGGACGCTCGTGGACAAGGAGTTCATTCCTGTCGACCTGCCGGTTCTGGACGTTGACGATTTCAATGAGCGAATCATCAAGGGCTACGAGGATGGTGTGGCCGAGAAAAGTCTTCCGGCTGACCTGTCGGTTGCTCGGTCGATTATCCCTGCTGGAACCGCGACGCTCAGAGATTTCAGCTACGTGGCACCGGAAATTCCTATCTATATCACGGAGAACTGCACGGGGTGCATGGACTGCGTGACCGAGTGTCCAGACACGGCAATTCTGGGCAAGGTTCTTGCCGAGAGTGATCTCAATAAGGAACTGGAAAAGATTGAGGATGCGGACGACAGGGACATGTTCGAAGCCCAGTGGTCCAAAACCCGCAAGTACTACGACGGACCACAAAAGAAGGGCAAGGAAGGGGGACGGTTCTCGATCCTCATCGACCCCAGCAAATGCAAGGGGTGCGCCGAATGTGTCACGGTCTGCGACGATCGGGCATTGAAGATGGTTCCGAAATCCGAAGAGTTGATGACGTCGATCCGCAAGTCGCATCGCTTGTTCAAGGACGTCGGTCCGTCGGATGATTCGTACGTCAACGACAACGTGCTGATCGACATGATGCTGAAGGAAGACTCCTTCATGTATGTCGGCGGGGCCGGAAGTTGTGCCGGTTGTGGTGAAGGAACCGCGTTGCGGATGATGTGTGCGGCAACCGGCGTCACATACGGAGATCGTTGGGGAATTGTAGCGGCGACGGGCTGCAATACGGTGTACACGTCGACGTACCCGTACAACCCGTACCTGGTTCCGTGGACGAATTCACTCTTTGAAAATGCTCCGGCTGATGCGATGGGGGTTCGGGCACGTTGGGATCAATTGGGGTGGGATGACCATCCGTTGTGGTGCATCGGCGGTGACGGCGCGATGTTTGATATTGGTTTTCAGTCGCTTTCGCGGCTGCTCGCGTCCGGTATGAATGTCAACGTCTTTGTCCTCGACACCCAGGTGTATTCCAACACAGGTGGGCAAGCATCCACCAGTACATACACCGGCCAAAACACCAAGATGAGTGTCCATGGAAAGGCCATTGGCGGAAAACAGGAACTTCGGAAGGAAATTGCTCAAATCGCGATGATGCACCCGCGGACTTTCGTAGCACAGACGACATGTGCCCACGTGAATCACTTCTACAAGTCGGTTCTCCGAGCAATGGAGTTTGACGGTCCGTCACTGATCAACTGCTACACCACTTGCCAGCCCGAACACGGTGTGGCTGACAACATGGCAATGGACCAAGCAAAAATGGCGGTCGATACGCGCGCGTTTCCACTGCTGGTCCACGATCCTGACAAGGGGGACAGCCTGCGGGAGCGGCTAAGCCTGCAGGGGAATCCGTCCATGAAAGAAGACTGGTGGAAAAACCCGAAATCGGGCGAAACAGTCGACTTCATCGATTTTTGTCGCAGCGAAGGGCGCTTCGCTAAACATTTTGATCGAGATGGAAACCCCTCTGAGACCCTGCTCCGGGCGCAAGACGATCGGCTTGGAAATTGGCGCCTGCTCCAGGAATTGGCAGGCCTACGCTAGGTTCGGCGGTTCTGGGAAAGAGACGCGACAATGACCGGCGTAGAACCGCGACGTGTTCCGCTGGTCGTGTTGGGCGGTGGACCGGGAGGCTACCCGTGTGCATTCGCGGCGGCAGATGCCGGTCTCGATGTCGTCGTCGTGGACGATGCGGACGCTCCCGGCGGCACGTGTCTGCGAAATGGGTGTATCCCGTCAAAGGCATTGCTGCACATCTCTCGTGTGATTACGGAGGCCGCTGATGCCAGGGAGGCTGGTGTCACATTTTCCGATCCGATCGTCGATCTTGATCGATTGCGAGACTGGAAAAATGAGGTGGTGGCGGGGCTGGCCGGCGGAGTGAGCCAGTTGGCCTCTGCGAGGAAGATTGAATGGATCTCGGCAAAGGGGAAGCTACTGGATGAACACACCCTTTCATTGACGACCAAAAGTGGTGATCAAAGCCTCCTG
>PBOU01000172.1 GCA_002724415.1 Planctomycetaceae bacterium | reverse complement strand
TTTTCACTGAACCGATTAACGGCCCGTTATCGCTGGGGACAATCAGCAGCGGGTTCTCGGCCAGACCGTGTTTGTCCAGCGCGGCCATCACGCGCCCCACGCAATGATCCACCAGCCACACCATGTCGCCCCGCACGCCGGCTTGGCTTTTGCCCGCGGCAAACTGGGGAACCAAGTGCGGCGAGTGTGGCGCAGATAACGGCAGATACAAAAAGAACGGCTGCCTTGGTTGCTGCTGCTTAGGCGTGGTGTCAGTCGCGGCGATGAAGCGCACAGCGCCATCAGTAAACCGCACGTCCACCGTCGCGTTATCCCACACCGGCGCCGCAATGCCGGAGCGCCAACTGCCTTTCGGGTTGCGATAGGTTGCGCCCTCCATGCCGAGGAATTTGCCGTTGGCGATAAAACAAAACGGCTGCTGATCGGTCGAGCAACCGGCCGTGTAAAAGGCTTCATCAAACCCTAACGTTTCCGGACCTCCGAAGACCGGCTTTGTGAAATCGATGCTGTCGCTCATTCTGCGATCCGGATCGGGCCCGTGATACCACGGTAGCGGTTTTTGAAAATCTACCCTCCGCCCCGGCTTGGTCGAGAAGCCAAGCCCCAAGTGCCATTTGCCGAAAAGCCCCGTGCGATAGCCGTTCTGCTGAAGCAACGACGCCAACGTCAGCCGCCCGCGTTCAATGAGCGGCGGTTCATAATTAAAGAGCACACTTTTCTTGAGCTGCGTTCGCCAGCAATACCGTCCCGTGAGCAACGCATACCGTGAGGGCGTGCAAAATGCCGCCGAACTATGCGCATCTGTAAATCGCATCCCTTCCCGCGCCAACCGATCCATGTGCGGTGTGGGGATTTTGGAACCNGCATTATAACATCCCACATCCCCATACCCCATGTCGTCGGCCATGATGAATACTATATTTGGCCGATCCGCCGCTAAGGCAGACAGAGCTAAACAGAAAAACAAAAGTACGACGTGCATTGGAGAGATGCCGTTAATGATCAATCCGGTTGATNTTGGATTGTTGCATTTGCCAATGCACTGGCGGGGGCAAGTTCCCAAGCGCAAAGTATTTGGATCAACCGTGTCACGGCTCAAAATTACGACAACCTATTGCTGTCGCCAACCAATTCTTGGCCCGTTCCACGCTCGACAGCTGTGAGTGCAGGCGTATTATTTGGGAACTGCGTTATGTTTGATTTTCTGGGCGATCATGAGGCGTCGATTTGTGGTGGGAGCCACTTGAATCGGCGGGAATTTCTTCAAGTTGGGGCACTGGGCGCAGTTGGCCTNTCGCTGCCACAGGTGCTCGCGGCCAAGGAGGNCGGTGCAGTGCGGCCAGGCCATGAGGACAAGGCCTGTATCATGATCTTCAATCTCGGCGCACCGAGCCATGTGGATTTGTGGGATATGAAACCCGAGGCGGCNTCCGAGTATCGCGGGCCGTTCAAGCCGATTCGTACAAAATCTGATGACATTGAGGTTTCAGAAATCCTGCCAATGCACGCCAAGGTAGCCGATAAATTCTCACTGGTGCGCTCTGTGCATCACGGCGGCGCGGCGGTGCACGATGCGGGCTGGCAAATCATGCAGACCGGCCGACGCTTTTCGGGCGGGGTGCAAACGCCCCATGCGGGCGCAGTGGCGAGTCATCTGCTCGGACGCAAGAGCGATCTTCCACCGTTCGTGGTGTTGCCGGAATTGATGGGACGCGGCGGCGGCAATCTGCCCAACGGTCAGGCGGGCGGGTTCCTCGGCAAGGCGCATGATCCGTTTGCGCTGAATGCCGATCCTTCAAAGAAAGATTTTAAAGTGCCGGACTTGCTGCCGCCGGATCAAATCGGCGCGGCGCGACTGGAGCGCCGGCGTAACATGCGCGAGATTGTCGATGGCGCGGTGAAGAGTTTTGAAGCCAGTGAGGATGCGCGCCTGCTCAATGACACGTTCCACTCGGCCTTTCGCATGATGACCAGCGAACAGGCGCGCGCGGCGTTTGATCTCTCGAAGGAAAANCAGTCCGTGCGCGAGCGGTANGGCATGAACCGTTTCGGNCAATGCTGCCTGCTCGCGCGGCGGCTGGTGGAGAACGGAGTGCGTTTCGTGACATTGAATAGTTTCCTCACAGTCTTTAGCCANNTNTCGTGGGACATCCACGGGTCGAAGCCGTTTATGTCCATCAAGCAAATGGCCGAGATCATCGCGCCGATGTATGATCAGGGTTANAGTGCGTTGATTGAAGATTTGCATGAGCGCGGACTGCTGGACAACACGCTGGTGACTACGCTGGCGGAGTTTGGGCGCACGCCGAAGATGAATCCGGCCGGTGGACGCGATCACTGGCCGCAATGCTTCACCTGCAGCTTTGCTGGCGGCGGCGTGAAGGGGGGTCGTGTGGTGGGCAAGAGTGATCCGGTCGGCGGCTTTCCGGCCGAACGACCGGTGAGCCCCGGCGATGTGGTCGCCACCATTTTCCACAGCCTCGGNCTGAATCACCAAGCCACCTTGCCCGGCCCTGCCGGACGGCCTTTCCCTNTGGTGGATTTCGGCGACGAACCGATCAAGGAGTTGTTCTAATGCGTATCCTGTTTTGTCTTTTTGCCGTTGCTTCAAGCCTATGGGCTGCGGATCGGCCGCTTAGTTTTCGGCATGACGTATTGCCGGTGCTTTCCAAGGCTGGTTGCAATGGGGGCGGATGCCACGGCGCGTTGGCCGGCAAGGGCGGTTTTCGNCTGAGTTTAAACGCGTATGATCCGGCGACGGACCATTATAACATCACACGCGAATTGCGCGGGCGCCGGGTGGAATTCAATGATCCGACCCGCAGCTTATTCCTCATTAAGCCTACTGCTGCCGTGCGGCACAAGGGCGGCAAGCGGTTGCATGAGGACTCTAAAGACTACCAGATTCTCCTGAAATGGATTCAACAAGGTGCTCCCGGCCCGAGCGAAAAGGACGCCAAACTTGCGCGGCTGGAACTTACGCCCGGCAATGCGCGCGTGAAAAAAGGCGATACGCCGCAACTTAANGTCACTGCGCANTTCAGCGACGGTACACAGCGGGATGTGACCGCGTGGGCAAAGTTTGATTCTACTGATGCCTCCGTGGCCATTGTGGATGCAAAGACCGGCCGCGCGGAGATCATCGGCTTCGGCCAGGGCGCCATCACTGCGTGGTACTCCGGCCAGATTGCCATTGCCCGGCTAATCTCGCCATGGCCCAACCAAATCCCCGACAAAGTGTTTGCCGCCAGCTCCAAGGCAAACCTCATTGACCGGCATGTGCTCGNGCAGCTACGCCAGCTCAACCTCAAGCCGTCGCCGGCTAGCACAGACAGCGAATTCATCCGACGAGCCTTCCTAGACACCATCGGCGTGCTGCCTAAGCCGGCCGAAGTGCGCGAGTTCCTTGCTGATCCGGCAGCTGACAAGCGTAGCAAGCTTGTCGACCGACTGCTTGCCCGGCCGGAGTTTGTTGATTACTGGACCTACCGCTGGGCTGATCTATTTCTTATCAGCGGCAAAAAGCTCCGCCCCAACGCGCTCAAGGCCTACTACAGCTGGCTGCGCGGCGAGATTGTCAAGAACACGCCGTGGGATCAGCTCGTGCGGCAGGTTGTCACCGCGCGCGGCGACAGCATGGAAAACGGCGCCACCAACTTTTACGCCGTGCACCAGGAACCGGAGACAATGGCTGAGAATGTCAGTCAGGCNTTCATGAGCCTCTCCATCAACTGNGCNAAGTGCCACAATCATCCACTGGAAAAGTGGACCAATGACCAGTACTACGCCTTTGCCAATCTCTTTGCCCGTGTACGCGTGAAGGGCTGGGGCGGCGATGCCCGCAATGGTGACGGTAAACGAACGTTGTTTACCGCCCCGCGCGGTGACCTGCTGCAGCCGCGCACCGGCAAGCCACAACCGCCAGCGCCGCTGGATCGCCCTGCCATTGCGNCCGATGCCGATCGCCGCNCTGTGTTGGCCGATTGGCTGACCGGGCCGGACAACCCCTACTTCACCCGCTCNATCGCCAACCGCGTGTGGGCGAATTTTTTCGGGCANGGCATTGTCGATCCCGTGGATGACCTGCGCGTGTCCAATCCCGCCAGTAACGAACCACTGCTCAACGGTCTCGCCGGGCATTTGATGAAAAACAAGTACGACCTGAAGTCGCTGATGCGATTGATCCTCACCAGCGACACCTACGCCCGCAGCAGCACGCCATTGCCAGAGAACATCGGTGACACCCGCTACCATGCGCGNTATTACCCGCGCCGCCTGATGGCCGAGGTGCTGCAGGACGCCATCACTACGGTCACCAAAGTCAGCCCCAAGTACGCCAACATCACCTTATCCGACGGCAGCACGGCCAAGACCGATTTCTACAAGGACGGCACGCGCGCCCTGCAGCTCTTTGACTCGGCGGTTACTTCGTACTTTTTGAAAACCTTCGGCCGCAACGAACGCGAGATCACGTGCGAATGTGAGCGTTCCAACAAGCCAAGCATGGTGCAGGTGCTNCANCTNTCCAACGGCAAGACGCTCAANGANAANCTGCGCGCCGACCAAAGCTNTGTCACCCCNCTNNTNNCNAANNNCAACGCNGNGCTNATNGAGGAAGCNTANCTGCTNTGCCTTGCCCGCCCGCCCAGCGCGGAGGAAANCAAACGCCTTGAGGCCGTTTTCAAGTCAACGCCAGTCACCGAGCGACGCGCCGTGATCGAAGACCTCTTCTGGGCCCTCATGACCAGCCGTGAATTTCTCTTCCAGCACTAAATGAAACNCCTGCTTNNCACNCTGCTTTTNNGCNTCGACCNTCACCGCNGNGGCCGCNCCGNATTTCCANAAGGACNTCGCTCCCATCCTGCGCGANTACTGTGCCGGNTGTCANAANGANGANGAACTCGAAGGCGAGTTTTCCGTGGAGACTTTCAAAAGCCTCATGGCTGGCGGCGACAGCGGCAAAGCTATCGCGCCCGGCAACGCCAAGGATTCCCTGCTCCTNAAGCAATTGACCGGCGCGAANAAACCCTTCATGCCACCACGCAAGGAACCGCAGCCATCNCCGGCGCAGATCGAAACGCTACGTGCTTGGATTGCCGCCGGTGCGTCCGGTCCCAAGGTCGACCGCTCCATNCTCACCACTNTGCACGTGCCTCGCGCCCAGCCCACTCCGTTGCGCCACCAGCCGGTNACCGCAATGACTATTTCACGTGAAGGCATTCGCGCGCTGGGAACTTATGGAAAAGTCACCATCGGGAAGCGCGCCTTTACCGGTCACGCTGGCAAGGTCAATGCGCTCGCCTTTTCCGCCGACGGAAATTTTCTATTGGCCGCCTCGGGCGTGACCGGCCTGCGTGGCGAAGCNGTGCTGTGGAATCTCAAGACCGGCCAGCGCCAGCACACTTTCAGCGATGNCCATCGCGATACTCTCTACGGCGCGGCCCTTTCGCCCGACGGCACGATTGCAGCCACTGCCGGGTACGATCGACGCATTCAATTGTGGAACACGCGCACGGGTAAACCGTTACGCACACTCGAAGGCCACAATGGCNCCGTACACGGCATTGCCTTCAGCCCGGATGGCACTGTGCTCGCCAGTGCCGGCGGTGATTCGGCCGTGAAGCTCTGGCATGTGAAGAGTGGCCAGCGCCTCGATACCTTTGGGCAGCCCACCGGCGAACAGTTNATCACCGCCTTCACGCCGGATAGCCAATTTGTTGTGGCAGCCGGTGCGGACAAACAAATCCGGCTTTGGCGTTGGGTGAGCAAAACCAAGCCCGCCATCAATCCACTTACGCTGGTGCGGTTTGCGCATGAGGATGAAATCACTGATCTTGCACTTAGCCGCGACGGCCGTTTTTTGGCTTCCGCGTCGGCCGANCACAAGGTGAAAGTTTGGTCCCTGCCGAAGCTCGAGTTAATTTCGCANTTCGAGGATCAGCCGGATGTTGTCTCCGCGCTCGCCTTCGATCGCACCGGAAACACACTACACCTCGCTCGACTCAACGGTACTATTTCCACCGAGCNTATCCGTCAAACTGGCGACGCCAACACCGTCGCCAAAGCCCATACTCCGCGTACCATTGCCAAGGCCGAGANGAAAGNTGCCACCGAGCAGGAACCCAANAATACGCCTGTGGAGGCTCGGCCCATTGCCCTGCCTGCCAAGGTAACCGGCCTTATTCACTCGGACACAGGAGCCGATTTCGACCTCTTTCGGTTTAGCGCCAAAGCCGGTGAGCAATGGGTTTTGGAGATTAACGCTGCGCGCAGCAAGTCGCCGCTGGATTCCAAGATCGAGGTGCTTACCGCTGACGGTAAACCCATCGAGCGCGTGCGCCTGCAGGCCGTGCGCGATTCGTGGCTCACCTTCCGCGGCAAAAATTCAGATACTTCCGGTGATTTTCGGCTCTTTAAATGGGACGAGATGAGCCTCAACCAGTACCTCTATGTTAACGGCGAGGTGGTGAAACTTTGGCATTACCCGCGAGGTCCAGACAGCGGCTACATCGTGTATCCCGGTACTGGCAATCGGCACACCTACTTTGACACAACGCCGCTGGCACATNCGCTTGGTCAACCGGCCTACATCGTGGAACCGCGTGCGCCCGGCATCCCTGCCGCTGCCAACGGCCTGCCGATGTTTCCCGTTTATTTTGAAAACGACGACGAAAGTCGGCGACGTTGGGGCAAGGATTCCCAGCTCACCTTCACTGCGCCGGACGATGGAGAATACCTCGCGCGGGTGTCAGATGTACGCGGGTTTGGCGGCAAGGATTTCAAATACACCCTCACCGTGCGCCCACGCCGGCCGAACTTCACCGTAACCCTCGGCGGCATCAGTGGTGGCGGCGTGCCGAAGGGTAGTGGCCGAGAGTTCAGCGTCACCGCCCAGCGCCTTGATGGGTACGAGGGTCCCATCCGTGTGGACCTCACCAGTGCTCCCAAAGGCTTTACTATTACCACGCCGATCATCATTCAAGCGGGTCAAACTCGCGCTTTTGGCGGGGTCTATGCTGCGGCCGATGCGCCACAACCACCAAAAGGCAAAGAACTGGCCAAGGTGACCGCCCGTGCCGAGATCGGTGACAAAACGATCACCCATCAGGTTAATGATCTGGCTAACCTGAAACCATTGGCCCCAGCGAAACTCAAGGTCACCATCCTGACTGCTGAAGGACGAGCNCCAGAACCGGGTCAACCCCTTGAACTCGAAATTGCCCCCGGCCAAACCATCGCTGCGCGTGTGCGTATTGAGCGTAATGGTCTCAAGGAACGAGTGAGTTTTGGTAGCCATGATTCAGGGCGCAACCTTCCCTACGGCGCGTATGTCGACAACATCGGCCTCAACGGTCTCTTGATCGTGGAAGAGGCCAGTGAACGNGAATTCTATATTACTGCCGACGCCGTCACCGCCGAGACCACCCGCCGCTTCCACCTCAAAGCCGCCCCCGAAGGCGGCATTCTCTCCCCGCCCGTGCTGTTGCATGTGAAGAAAAAGTAGAGGCGCCATTTAACGGACGCAGTTGTGAGTGGTGAAAATCTCACGAGCAAACATCCCAAAGTTTTCCAATCCCATCCAAATCATNACGCCTCCAAGTGGTATCAATATCAGGACTGCGATGATTATCTGGATGTGAAGCCAGTTCCGTTGTTTTCGCCTACTCATCCCTTGNTCGCCNTGTGNGAAATTATTTCTTCGGCCGAGGCTTGGGCTTACGGCCACCGCGCGGAACCGGCTTCGGATAAACTGCCAACTTGGCGGCGAGCGCCTTAACCAAGGCAGGCTTTTGAGAGGCTAAGTTTACGGTCTCTACCGCNCCTTTGGAATAATCATAAANTTCGTATTCGGCGCGGGCGATGGGCTCGCCAGGGTTGCGCCATTCGACGAGGCGGTAGCGTTCCGTTCGGATAGCGCGGCCGAGGCGGCGGCGGGGGNAGCAGTGGAAGGCGTGGTCGCGCACGCGGGCCTTGGGGTTTTTCAAAACGGGTACGAGGCTNTTGCCGTCNATG
>PBOU01000171.1 GCA_002724415.1 Planctomycetaceae bacterium | reverse complement strand
CGCTTCGAGGGCGATGCGGCACGTCACGTGCACAAACCCCTGGGCAAAGAGGTCGTGCTGATGAACGACAAGCCCTGGGAAGACACCACGTTGGGTTACGTCTCCGTGCTCAAGGACGGTGACCTTTTTCGTATGTACTACCGTGGACATCATCACGGTGGAGGCGAGGACGCTCGCGGCGAACCGATGTGCTATGCCGAGAGCCGCGACGGTATCCACTGGACCAAGCCCAACCTTGGCCTGTTCAGATACAAGGGGGCGACAAATAACAACATCGTGCTCGGCGGGGATGGCAAGAAGTACTTACCGACGAAAAAGTGGCGAGGCAAGTTGGGATTCGAGACTGGTCTCGGGTGGCGCGGCGACATGGTGCCGTTTATCGACACCAGTCCAAAGGTGACGCCCGACGCGCGGTACAAGGCCCTCGTCCGCGGTGCTCGCGGGGCCCACCAGATCCCTGGCAAGTACACCGATTACGGCATGTATCCTTTCAAGTCGCCGGACGGACTTCACTGGACCTTGATGAGCGACAAGCCCGTGATCACCAAGGGACGGTTCGATTCACAGAACGTCGCGTTCTGGGACGCAAAGCACGGCCGTTACGTCGCGTTTGTGCGTGACCTGTTGAAGGGCTACATACGCAACGTGCACATTGCCGTGTCAGACGATTTCAAAAACTGGACGGAACCGGTCCCGCTGAAATTCTCGGACAAGGTTGACCGGCAGATGTATACGAACGGCGTCCTTCCCTACAAGCGTGCTCCGCATCTGCTGATCGGTTTTCCAACGGAATACACGGATTTGTTTGCCGTGGCCCAGGTGCACCCCATCCTGATGACCAGCCGTGACGGCGGCCACTTATTCCATCGACATCGCCAACCGTTGATTCCCGGAGATGCTCCTCGTGAGCGCGACGGAAACCGCAGCAATTTCATGGCCCATGGNCTCGTTCGGGGCAATGCACGCGAGTACTTCGTCTACGCCACGGAAGGNTACGGCTATGAAGAGACCGACGCATTGCCGAANTGGAAGAAAAAATCATTCGCTCCCCGGACACGCATCAGGCGATTCGCCTTCCGGGTCGACGGGTTCGCTTCCGTTCGATCGGGGCCCGCAGGTGGGACGCTCGTGACCAAACCGTTTGTGTTCAAAGGCAGCAGACTTTTGCTCAACTACATTGCCTGGCCCAGGCGTGTCGGGCGGCCCAGGTCTGCCGGGGAAATTCGAGTCGAGATTCAGGACGCGAACGGCCAGCCNTTGAAAGGCTTCNCCTTGAACGACTGTAAGCCACTGTACGGCGACNAGATCGACCACCCGGTCACCTGGCAGTCGGGACTCACGCCCGCACGATTCGCTGGGAAACCCATCCGTCTGCGATTCCAGATGCGACACTCGGACTTGTTCAGCTTCCGATTTGCCGAGACCGGTTCAATCAAACCATGAAGCCGTGGTTCGGATCGGACGGGAACGGTGCCTGGGGAGCCTTGGTCCTGTTGGCGAGGTCGCGAGACGGTTGATCGTTGGTGTCTTGACTGCAACCACTGGCCACGGCATAGTGCCCCGGCCGCGTTCGCGGCCACNAGGACACAAAACGACCACTGACCTGAAACCCTCTCACCAACGGCACATGGCCCCGCTGTCCGGCCGTATTGCCCGGGAGGTTGGGCCATGAAACTTCTTTCGATCTTCCTACTGCTCTCCTGCCTCGCCTCATCGGCCTCGCCTGACGAGGTGGCCCTGACGGTGNGAGAGCCATCCGGTGTCCTGCGTGAAGCGTGGCCGGTGACCTCGGGCGTTCCGATCCCCCGGGGGCGACTGCGCCGGGCCCGTCGGGTGGCTCTGCGGGATGCCCAGGGGCCGGCGATTCCGGTCCAGGCCGAGGTGCTGTCTCGCTGGCCTGACGGCAGCGTGAGGTGGCTGCTGCTTGACTTCCAGGTTGATCTCAAACCACGGGGGACCAGGCAACTGGTCCTGTCATACGGACCGGATGTTCAACCGGCTCAGCCCGCCCGCCCTCCCCTGGTGATCACGCTTGCCTCTCTGCAAAACCGCGTCGTCCCGGTCCTCCGCACCGGTCCCCTGCAGATCATCCTGTCGGCAGACCGATTCCGCCTGTTGGATCACTTGTCCCTGGACCAAAACGGAGACGGCCGTTTCTCGGCGGATGAACGCATCACGGACGATCGAGACACCGGGCTGGTTCTGACCGGCCCGGATGGTCGTCCATTCCGCGCGGACCTGTCCCTGGCCACCTGGGAAGTGGAGCAACATGGTCCACTCAGAGCGTGCATCCGCATCGAGGGTCGGCACGCTCTGGCCGACAGCGACCAGACCCTGTTCCGTTACATCCTTCGTCTGCACGTGTTTCGAGGTCAGCCCTTTTTTCGGATGGAATACACCTTCGTCAACGACGATCAGGAATCGCTGATGTCGCGGTTTCACTCGATCGAACTCAGATGCTCGACCACCGGCACAGCAGGCCAGATGTTTCTCAACGGCGTGCCGGGCCCCGCGGGACGTGTCGACCAGGTGGACGACCNGCACCACCTGGTCCGTGGCCAGAAACATCCCGGACATGCCAGGGGCTGGGCCGCCGTCAGTGGCACAGCCGGAGGATTGGCACTGGGCGTCCGGGAGGCCTGGCAAAACTGGCCCAAGAGTTTCTCTGTCGAACCGGACCACCTCCGGGTCGGACTCTGCCCAGACTTTCCTCGCGGTCGCTACGATGGCCGGCCAATCAAGGAAGAGGTCAAGCACTTCTATTATCTCAGGGATGGTGTCTACACGCTCAAGATCGGAGCGGCCCGGACGCACACAGTCTGGGGGTTCGCCTGGGGCCGCGAATCCGACACGCCGCCTCAGTTGGCCAAGCGACTGGACGCGTTCTTTCTCGCTGCCGAACATCCCCTGCTGGCACAACTGGCTCCCGACGATGTGGTGTCCACGGGAGTCCTGGGGGCCGCGCCACCTGCCGACCCCACTCGGTATTTCGGGTATGACGCCTTCCTGGACACCATGTTCGACACGCACCTGAAGGCACAGGTCAGCAATCGTGAGAACGGTCTGCTGAATTTCGGGGACTGGTACCATGAAGAGAAATTCGGCGGCGGCTGGGGAAATCTCGAGTACGACACCGCCCACTGTTTTTTCGTCCAGTATCTTCGCACCGGTGATCGTCGCTACTTTGACAGGGCCCGGCAGGGCTCTGACCACGTGATGGATGTGGACATCCTGCACGCCGTCAACAGTCACATCCGGGGACTCGATCACCACGGGCAGCCCCAGCCGGGACACATCTGGACACACAGTGTCGGGCACACCGGCGGGTACTACAGGAAGGCACCGCTTGAGGCTCCAATCTGGTACCAGGAAGGCATGCTGCAGAACCTGGGGCATCTCTGGCTCGGCGGGCTGTTCGACTCGTACTTGTTGACGGGCAACCGTCGGGCCCTGGATGTTGCCCGGCTCAGCGCCGACCGTGTGGCCAGTGAGGGGGGGCGGTATTCGGATCACATCCGCGAGATCGGCTGGCCGCTGAACCTGCTGATGACAGCCTACGAGGCCACCGGCGACAGGAAATACCTGGAGGCCGCCACGCGAACCTGGCACGTCCTGCGTGAACACCTGAACCCCAAGCGAGGTTGGGTCGTTCGACTCGCCTACGGACACTGCATCATGAAGTCCGAGTCCAAGCGATGTCGCGGTCAGAATTCGTATCTCCTGGCCCTGACTCTCAGCGCGTTGGCACGTTATCACCGCGCCACCGACGACCCGGAAGTGCTGATGGGACTCACTGCGGGTATCGACCAGATGATCCGCGAGTGCTGGGATCCTCGAACGAAAGCCTTCTGGGGCACCTCCTGCACGCATTACCGTGATGGCAAAAAGGCCAAGACGTATCCGACGGTTCTGCTCGCCGCACTCGCATTCGCCCACGAGATCCGTCTCACGGGAAATGCGCATCACCGCAAAATCTTCCGGCAGGCTTTCCAATCGGCGATCGCGGCCGGGAAGCGCGACCTGGAGACCGGGGACCCCAATATCCAGGCCGGCTACCAGAGCCGGTCGTTTCATTTCGCCCCGTTCGGCCTTCGGGTGTTGGAAGACGGCCCCTGAGTGGCCTCGACGATGGCCAGGATCGACGTGCGGGTATCGGGCGGAAGCATGTGCCAGCCGCCAATCACGCCGGCCAACTCCTCGGTGATTGCTCCCGTTGCCGGTCAGAAAGGATGGAGGCCTGTCGATGGTCCGCCATGGCAGTGACCTGCCCCGGTTGAACTCCACCCGCCATTGTTCGATCAGTACCTGGGCGTCGAGCAAGGCCAATCGATCGAGGAGTGCGTCCTTGAGCTTGCCATTGAATCACTCAATTCAACCGTTTTTCCCGGGGGTGGACCAATCTGCAAACTCTCAACCTGTACCACATCACTGTCACCACCGAGTGTCCACCGATACTGGGCCGCTGGATGTCTGCCCGGGCACAAGGACGCGTCTCGCAATCTCTTGACCGGTGAGTGACGAACCAGCAGGAATGGTCAACGACACGGTGGCGTTCTTTCCGGTCGCGTAGACAGACTTGCCCTCCACTGTCTCATATCCAATCGACGGCGAAGTGACCAGTTGCGCGCCCAGGGCATCGCAAGTCATCGACAGCGACACTTCCCGGTCGGCGTGGAGGCGAAGGCCGTTGTAAACCAATTCTGTTCCGCGGATCAGCACGAGGCTCCGCAGCCGACCTCGTTTGTCGAGTTCGACCACGCCGAAGCGGCCGGTGAGCCGCCAGCCATTCGACCCCGACCCCGACCCGGACTCGTAGATCGCCAGGCGTCGCCCTCCGTCCGCGTGCGTGATCTCCACGGTTGCGATCGAGTTGCCCGGCAGCAGACGAATGCCGGTGGCCGTGGGGGTGTCGTTGTAGGCCTCGTGCACCGCCACGAAGGGAGCTGTCGTTTTTTGGTGTCGCACCATCAGGCTGTGTTCGCCCGGGTTGGGAAAGGTGCGGAGCACGAAGGCTGTTTGATTCGGTATGCCGGCCACGGTCACCCGCGAGAACACGTCTTGTCGTCGGCCGGCGTGCCTGGAACTGGGGGTGGGGGGGATCCGCCAGGTTGCCGTGAAGGTGTTGTCCGCCCTGCCCTCCTTGTAGCCAGGTTTGCCTCGCACCACATAGGCCGCCGGCTCGAAACCGGTTTTGCTTTTCATGGGGATTGAGAGTGCCGGCGATTGGCCGACACCGTGGTAGAACCAGTCGTGCACCCGTCCTCCCTCCACGCGGAACACGTCCAACACGTACTCGTCGAACTGGCAGAGGAGGCGGCGATACCGTTCCGTTTGTTCGTAGACCTTGTCGCCGTGCGCCTCNACGACCTGGGCTGCTGGCAGGTCGACGAAGTTGTCAATGTGGGGGACACGTTTGCCCTGCAGGTGATTGCCATGCACCTGCGAGGTCTCGTCCACCNTGACNGTGTTGTGGGCGTAGGAGGCACCGCTATAGAGGTGCTGGTCTTTGTCGTAGTACTGTGTCCGTTTCTCACCAGTGAGCATCCGATCTCGCGAGTAGGTGATCAGGTTCAACCTGTCTCCGTGCTGATGGCCGCTGCCGGGTTGCAGGGCGTTCAGCCCAGCNTACAGGCGGTTTCCATTCGTCTTCCGTTTCAGTGCCACGTAGCCGCTGGAGAGGTGCGTGCTCTGGTAAGGCACCGGCTTTTCCACGATGGTGTCGGCGCCGTAAATCAGCCCGGTCATTCCCCGGTTGCCATCCCGCANGCCCCGGTGCGCGCCCACCTCATCGATACCCAGATAACGGTAGCCGATCTCCGCTGTCAGCGGGTACGCCTTCAGGCTGATCCGTCCACCCATGTCGCCGAAGGGGGCCATGGTGAAGTCCGGGAACGTTTGGGCGGTGAACCACTTGAGGGTTCGACGCATCACGCGGGCGCGGGGGTTCCGGAGNTCCANTTCGTCGTAGATCTCCGGTGGGAACAGGTCCGGCATCTGNTGCGNGAGTCGATGGGCCAGGACCAGGGNCTGGCAATTGGGGCCCACGGCGTACAGATGGTAAGCGGTGCAGACCTCATGGGTNCCCCCNTCGNGCCGGTAGTAGTTGTCGGTGAGCCAGGCGAGGCTGTGATGGTTGGGGCGNTTCTTTGGAGAATACTTTCGGCGNCCGAAGGCCCAGTCCACGTAGTCCGAGTCCTCGAGTGCAAANCCCACGAANGCCGCNGCGCTCAGGTAATGGAACATCTGGTTCCAGCGNGGNGTGCTGTCNTCTTCGACNCGGAANACCGAGTCNACCCAGTGCTTGAGCANGTCAANTTGNATNGTNCGGTGTTCCTCNGGNCTGAANAGNCCNTCCACGTTTCTCAGGAGNTCGTAGGCTTCTGNNAGGTGCANGACNATCCCNCAGTCNCCNTCCTTGTTGTANGTCCAGATGANCGTNTGGGTCCCACGGCCCAGCACGGGGAGNGGCTNGATGTGNNTCGCGAACANCTTCAGGATTCCGGCAGCNTGCNCNGCGTAGGNCCGCTCTGCGCCCAGNGCATGCAGNAGAGCCAACTGCTGGGCCGTGGCTGCCAGCCTTTGCAGGTAAGAGCATCCCCAGCCTTCATAGAGGGTGCCGCGGTAGTCCGTCGCTGGGGAGGGGCGAGCGAGGCTGAAGGTCTTCTTGCACCGGGGGCAGGCGGCCTTCTGGTCGTCGAACGGGTTGAATTGCAGCCCGGCTCGGCACTCCGGGCAGATCATCATTGAATAGACTTGCATCTTCCGCTTCGGCAACAATTTGCCGAGTCGCTCAAGGGGCTGTGCCAGCCACGGCTGGACCTTCGCATCCAGGTCCTCAACCACTTTCCTCGCCCAGTCGAATGACTCGGACTTGCGTTTGATATCCTTCAACGTCGCCACGTCCAGGAACCCGGCCGGGTGAACCCAGTCTTGCGCCCGGGCTGGAGTCGCGATGGCCATGGTGGCGCCAGCAACCAGGATCGAGAGGTAGAAGATGTTGCCCTGTTTGCTCATGGTCGGCCTTGAACTGATCGACATTTGTTTGCGGCACGCCGTTGGCATAGTGTGACAGACCCTACCACTCTTTGGGACCATTGCTTTCGGTGCGTTATGGATCGCTGAGAGTTTCACTGGTCACGAAATGACACTCGGGTCTGTGAATCGGACTCAGCGGGTTGAACGCCGGCCCTGGCGGGGCGAGACTGGTGTGCCGTGTCCGAGCTTTAGGGGCGGACAATTTCCGCGGTTGACGATTGAGAACAGATGGTGTTTCCAACAGTCAGTGAATTGTCAGGCCGATTGTTCCAGATCATCACGGATGATTTTGACAGGACGTTTCGTGGGTTCCTGGATGGATCGGATGTGACAAAGACCGACAAGTATTTGCTGGCTCAAACCGAGGTCGACCATCCCATCGGGAATCTGCTTGTCGTTCGAGATCCCGGGGACTCCGCGACCGTGGCCGCCGCAGTCGGCCCGCTCTGCTCGGACGAATTCCCCAGTGGAGTGGTTTGCCTGGGACCGGCCGGGCAAGAGGTCCAGGAACTGTTGACCAGTCGTGGCTTCCAACTGGCAGAAAATCTTCCTGCCATGGCAGCGAATCTCACGGATGTACACCTGCCGGATCGGATTGACGGCTACACAATCCAGCAGGTTGGGGCCGAAGCCCATGAACTGTGGGTCGACACGATGGCCGAGGGCTACGAATTGCCTCGTGCGTTTGTCGAACGGATTGGACCGGCGGTGGTTGCATCGATTGCTGCCGACGACGAGGAGTACCGCTATTACATCGGTTTTCACAATGAACGAGCAGTGGCCACTGCGACCATCATAATCCGAGATGGAATCGTCGGGGTCTACAATATCTCGACGATACCCGACCAGCGGGGCCAGGGTGTGGGAGGATTCGTGACCGGCGAACCTCTGCGGTTGGCCGCGGCCGAGGGATACAGGACCGCCATTCTTCAAGCATCACAGATGGGAGAACCTGTCTACCTCCGGCTGGGGTTCAAGTCCTACGGAGAGATGCCGTTTTTTGTTCGGATTCCCGGTTCCTGACAGGTCCCGGGAACCGTTCTTCAGACCAAGCCGTGGTCTTGCGTCCTGCGTGTGGACCGTTTCGTGTGGTCTCATAAAAGAAGCGGGCACTGAAACGTCTGTTGGGTGGACTGCTGGTGACATTGGATTGGCGGTCCGGAATGACAGCCAGTGGTCGGCATGACAGAATGGCCGTTTTCCGCCCCCTGTCATCGAGCACCACTTGAAGATGGAACAATCACCCCCGGCCTCGCCCCTGACGGCCTTGATCCTGGGTGCCGGTTTTGCCGCCGAAGGTCACACGATCGCACTGAAGGCCGCCGGTGTCGACGTGGTGGCGATTGCCAGCCGGACCGAGTCGTCCCTGGCCACTGCCGCCGAAAAACTCGAGATTCCTCGCTGGGACACCGACTGGCGATCACTGCTGGCCGATGTTCAGCCTGACATTGTTGCTGTCGGGACGCCCGGTGGAGTTCACTTCGAGATGATCGAGGCATCGCTGCAGGCAGGCTGTCACGTGCTCTGTGATAAACCCCTGACGACAGCCGCCGCCGATTCACGGAGGCTCTTCGAGTTGGCTCGTGACCGGGGCCTGAAGACCGCATACGCGGCCAGTTACCGGTATCAGCCTCAGACGCTTTATGCCCGTGAACTGGTCGCCTCGGGACGGCTCGGCGAAATCTACGAGGCCGAGTTTGTTTCGCACTATCACTGGCCGGCCCGGATGCCCTTTGGGTGGCCCCACCGGCTCGAGGATGGCGGGGGGCGGCTGAACAACAACTTCACCCACAAGCTGGCGATTGCCCAGAACATCCTGGGTGGTCGTGGTCCGGGTTGTGCCGAGGTGCTGGCGGTCACCGGGGAATGCCGCAACGATTTGAAACGGGTGCCGATTGCCGGAAAGGTGCACGACTTTCGCGAGTACTTCACCCGGGCGTTGTCGGTTGAAGAGGCGGCCGAGTGTGAATGGGCCGAGGTGACCAGCGACTGGGCCTACACGGTCCTGGCACGATTGGGAGACCGCGAGACTCCCGACGAGGCCGTCAGTGCGACCTTCCGACACTCGGGTCTTCGTTTCGGTCGGCATGCAGATCACGTGGCGATCTATGGTGAAGAAGGAACGTTGCACATCGAGGAAGCCTACACGCAGGGGCCGATGTTCCTGGCAACCTCGCCGGATTGCTGGGAAGAGTTGACCATCCCCGAACACATTTTTTCCGGGTTACCCGACGAGGACGATCCCACCCAGAGGAACTGGACACAACTGGCCTGTGACCTGGTTGATGACATCCGCGGTGTCGAGACTCGTGATTACCTGACTTTCCGCGATGGCTGGATTTACCAGGAGGTGATCGACGTGGTGCGGGCTGACGCAGGCTGGACCCGAATTGACGGTGAATAGGTGACGACAAACATCGTCGATCTGAACACCGCCCGACCGAGGGCATGATCGTCACCGATGTCTCAAGGCAACTCCTACGGAGGGTTCGGTCCAATCGTGGCTCAAACAAACGGGCCGAACCAAGAAATCCCACGGGTCCGTCTGTCGTGATGAAAGCCGTCCGCGCCAAGAAGAACGATTCGAATTGCCCCTGGCGGTTCGCATTTTCGGCCCAATAGGAGACTTTGCCGTGCACCGTTTCGCCGTCTGTCGTTGTGTCCAGTTGGTGGTTGTGCTCTCCACTCTCTGGGGGGCGTCGGTGTTTTCTGCGGAGAAGAACTCGACCCGCGTTGGAACACTCCGTCGTTACACGACACTCAACTCGATCGGGGTCGAATGGGACATCCAGGGCGACGCTGATCACGATGCGACTTGTCGGGTCGAATACCGTCGGTCAGGACGTGTGAAATGGTCCCAGGCGATGGGCCTGCTGAGGATCGACTACCACGGTTACTACAACACGACACAGGCCGACCGTCGCTACAACATGTTGGCCGGTAGTGTTTTTTTTCTTCGCCCCGGGACGACCTACCAGGTGCGGCTGACAGTGCAGGATCCTGACGGTGGTGGGGTGGTTGAGCAGTTCGAAGTGAGGACCTGGTCGCGATTGGCGATTCCCTCTGATGGACGCCGGCTGCACGTGGTTCCTGGCGACGGAGGTGGAATGGGAACAGAGACCGATCCGTTTCGTGGACTCGCCACCGCCGACAACCAGGCAAAACCCGGCGACGTCTTCCTGATTCACAAGGGGGATTATGATCGGTTTTCTCCGAAGACATCGGGGAAGCCGGGCCGACGGGTGCACTGGATTCCCGCCGGCGATGGCCCCGTTGATCTGCATCATCTGAACATTTATGCCAACCACCTGTGGTTGGAGGGTTTCCGGATCACCCGGATTGTCGAGGCCGCCCGCAATGGGGTGCGAGATCGGATCAACGCCACCGATATCGTGCTGCGACGGAACCGGATCCAGGGGTTCCATTACGGGGTGCTCGTGGGGCGGTACAAAGCCACTCGATGGGTGATCACTGACAACGTGATCATCGGAGACAAGGACCGTCGGACTGGCAAGGGATACGGCGCCGAGCACTCGGCGGGGGAAGGAGTGGAACTGAACCATTCGAGCCATCATGTCGTCTGTTACAACACGATCACGAAGACCGCCGATGGTGTGTCGTACCCAGGCCGCAACTGCGACATATTTGGGAATGACATTTTCGAAGTGTCCGATGACGGTCTCGAACCCGATTCCGGTTATGGCAACGTCCGTATGTGGGGCAATCGGATCCAGGAAACGCACAAGGCGGGGATCAGTTTTCAGCCCATGCTCGGGTCGCCCTGGTACATCATTCGCAACCAGATCGTCAGTGACACGACGATGTTCAAGATGCGGGTTTGCGACCGGTTCGTGATGATCAACAACAGTTTCATCGTGGGCAAGGCGGGCGTGGGCTCTGCGTATCTGTTGCTCAACTGCATTTCACGAAACAACATCTGGTACAACCTCACTCACAGCGACTACCTGTGGATTGCTCACGTGGCCGATCCGAAGCAGGTTGACGCGATTCGTCGATACACCAACTACCCGCTTTCCGAGACCGGCTTCCTTCCCTCCTGGGCGACCGATCTCGATTACGACGCTTTCGGCAAACAAAAACCGCCCCCGGGTGTCTTCATTGGCGATGTTTTTGGCTGGTACGATACGCGCGCCAAACGCCAGACACATTTCAGTGATGTCAGGTCGTTTGCCAGGTTCCTGCCCGGTGTCGAGTCGCACGGGATCGACATCGAGGCAAACTCGACGTTTGAAAACTGGTCACTGCCGACGGATCTGTGGCGGAGCCAACCCGGCGGCAAGGTGGTCGACATTCCACCGCAGGTGATCACGCTCAAGCCCGGTGCCACTTCGATCGATGCCGGCGTGCCGTTGCCCAACATCCACGACAACGGTTTTGCCGGGGAGGCTCCTGACCTCGGAGTGCACGAGAGGGGACAGCCGATCCCGCACTACGGGGCACGAGACGAAAAGGCCTGGAAAGCTCACGCCGACTACTGGGTGCTGAAGAGCGAACGGTGACCGTGGCCTGGCCGATGTGACCGTGGTTTGTACTGTGCCGCGGAACCGTGGTCACGCGGGGCAGCGTCACGACCTGTACGAGCCGTCGTTGACCGCCCATTGTCCCATCGGGCGAAGTCAGCGGTGTTTTTTGCTCTCTGGAGACTTCCTGCCAGTCCTTGAGTCTGTCGATGGAAACGAGTTCGCGAACCTCTACATTGACCAGGCCGGGGCGCCCAGCAAACATGGGCGGGATGTCCTGCTCGGCTCGCTCTGTTTCGATCAGTTGCACTGATGGTGTCGAGCGGCGTGTCGAGAATTGGGACGGGCGTGGGAAAGTTTTTGGAATGGACCACTCAACGCTTTGGTGAGGAGCAGACGCAAATGAACAGCACACGTTGTGTCGCGAGTTTCGAATTGCTGGTCGTGAGCACGATCCTGGGAGTGATTGCGTGTCCACTGCCGCACCGGCATGCGCTGGCAGAGAACGCTGCTGGATCCGGCAAACGCGATGGCAGGCAACCGATTGTTTATCGTCTCAACACGATCACAAACGTACGGGTGCTGCCAGATTGTTTTCCGGATGTGCCCGGCAAGGCGGGGGGCCAACTCAGCCTGTCGGCATGTCGCGGTGAATACGAGTCTGCCTCGTTTGCCGTTTACGCTCCACAGGATCTGGAGAACGTGCGGCTGGAAATCAACGATTGTCGTTTCGGAAAACACGTCTTGTCGAAGTCGCACATCGAGCTGTTTGTGGTCAAGTGCTGGTACCAGGCAGGCCGCGACGTGATGTTCCATGACGGGGTCAAGAGACTGGTGCCCGAGTTGCTTCTCAAGGATGACGCGCTCGTGAAGGTGGACACCACGAAGCAAACCAATGCCGTGCGAAGTACGAATGAAGATGGTTCGACGAAATACCTGCCGGCCAGTGGCAAGGATCCCAAGGCCCTGGAAGAACTGCGTCCGATTGACGCCTCAACGTTGCAGCCGGTGACGATCCCCGGCAAGACGCTGAAACAATTCTGGCTGAGGCTGCATGTCCCGAAAGATGTCGCGGCCGGGAAATACCGGGGCTCCCTGCGACTGACCGCCCAGGGCATCACGTCGGTTGAGATTCCCATCGAGGTGACAGTCCACGCATTCGAACTGGCTCGGTCGCAGAAGACTTACTCGATCTACTATTCGGGCAAGCTGGACCCCAATAGTTCCAAGGGCACGATTGCGGCGCACTACAAGTCGGAGGAACAGTACCTGGCGGAAACACGAGACATGCTGGCGCACGGTGTCCGCTATCCCAACCTGTGGCAAACGCGTCAAAGCGGTCTTGTGCCGCGTTCGCTGGAATTGCGGAAGAAGGCGGGGTTGCCAAGCGACAAGTTGTTCATTCTCTCGCCTCCCGGCCCTCCTGCCGGCGCTGCGACGATGGTCAAGCTCTGGAGAAAACTCACAGATGGCCATGGTTACAAGGACATCTATCTCTATGGTCTGGACGAAGCCTCTGGTGGTCCGCTCCGTGCCCAGAAGCCTTCCTGGGCAAACGCCCAGAAGGCCGGGGGGAAGATGTTTGCCTCGGCATGGAAAGAGGATCCGTTCAAGATCATGGGAAGCTTGCTCAACGTGGCGGTCTGGTCGGGAGGAGTGCAGCCGGAGAAAGCCAAACAATGGCACAGCGTCGGGTCGGAGATCTTCAGTTACAGCAATCCCCAGGCGGGTGTCGAAGAGCCATTGTTGTATCGCTACAACTACGGCCTGGCACTGTGGAAAGCGGACTACGATGGTGCCATGACTTTTGCGTACCAGTATGCCTACGGCCACATCTGGAACGATTTCGATTCCGCACGTTTCCGCGACCACTGCTTCGCCTACCCGACGGTGAATGGTGTTGTCGGGACGATGCAGTGGGAGGGCTTCCGCGAGGGGGTCGACGATGTCCGTTACATGGCCACGCTCGAGAAGGCGATCAAAAAGGCCGGCACAACCGACACCGCCCGCGAGGCCAAGCAGTGGTTGGAGAAACTG
>PBOU01000170.1 GCA_002724415.1 Planctomycetaceae bacterium | reverse complement strand
TGGGAGCCAAACTCTGATCCGCCGCAGTGCGAACCGTTTGAGGAGGTCTTCTCGGTTTTCCCGATCGACACGAATCTGCTTACCCAGTTCGCTCGACCAGGACGCACGGGCGCAGATGGGTCGACACCTATCTATATCGCTCACGGAGCGCTACGGGCCGACAACTCCCAGTACGACCAGATCAACGTGAGATTCCCCGCTGAGGGCTTCAGCCTGTATGCCGCAAACCGTCGGGTTGAAGAAACCATCAGCAACGAAGAACAAGTGAAGTTGTTGTTCCATCATCCCTGTGGAATTCAGATTTGGATAGACCACCTTGCGAAGCCAACCGACAAGTGGGCGTCCGTCATCGAGGACGTTCCCATCACTACGTCCTCACGTATCACCTTCATGCCCGCTGGAACACACCAGGTTGAGGCGGGCGAGGTATTGGCAAGCGGGATTGGTCACGACAACAACACGTATCTGGACTTCGGGGTCTACGACCTAAGAAACAAGAACGATCTAGCGGAAATGATCACCAACGAGTGGCCCGACTATCGCAGCACAGCCGACTACGCGATCTGCTGGTCAACGTTCTTCGGACCTGACATCCAGCAACTGCTCGAGGCGTTACCTGCTGGCGCAGTCGATACAAGTGATTACTGCGACAGCTAGATAACTAAACCGCCTGTGCGTATCTACACCTAGAGTTTTTGCTCCAGAACGCTTAGCCGAGGTCGGTCATCTCTCTAGTCGGGTTGGGAAGGGGAGCCAGGATGGCTAGTGACGGCGTCAATTTCGACGACTCATATTTCCTTCTTGGCCCTAGTCGGGCGTCGACTTTTGCTGACAGCCTTGACTCGGCCGCCAGTCGGTGGTCCCACACCGCCCTTGCGTTTCCACATGAAAGAGCGACCTACCCGGAACTGGCGTCCCGGGCCGATGATCTTGCGCGAGGACTACTTGCTCTCGGAGTAGGCGCTGGCGAGAAGGTAGGGGTACTGATCGCTCAGGGCGTTGATTATTTTGCGCTCGTCTTTGGAATCGCCAAGGTGGGAGCTGTATCGGTTCCGATTAACCCGCGCTTCAAGGCCAGGGAACTAAAGCACGTCATCTCCAATTCCGACATGACTGCGTTGGTCGTATCCGACAATTTGCTCGAGATGCCCGACCCACTCGACATGTTGGAGGAGGCGCTGCCGTCACTGGCTTCAGCAATGCAGCCCGAGCTTCGTCTTGCCGAAGCACCACTGCTACGCCACATCGTCATAGACGGAGACAGTTCCCGTGACTGGGCCTCCGGTTACGTATCGATGCTGGAGGAGGGAGTGTCCACTTCAGACGAACTGGTCCTTTCCCGGAACGCCTCTGTGGCCATTCGAGACACGGCGATCATCATGTACACCTCGGGAACAACCGCCAATCCAAAGGGCGTAATGCTTCCTCACGAAGCGCTGGTTCGCCATGGATTTACTATTGCCGAGACCCGTTTCGAACTGACGCCTGATGACCGGGTCTGGTCGGCGCTGCCTCTTCACCACATTGGTGGCATGGCCTTCTTCTTCACCTGCCTGGCCGCCGGCGCGACCTACTGTCATACAGCGAACTTTGATCCCGGCAGGNCCATTGAGCAACTNCAGGATGAAGGATGCACGATCGCGATCCCGATCTTCGAGACGATCTGGCTTGCTGTCNTCAACCACCCGGATTTNGAGCAGGCCGANTTCAGCAAGCTGCGGATCATCGATCTCATTGGTGTGGCCGAGCGCCTNGCCCANATGCAAGCGGTTNTTCCACANGCCATACAGGTCTCGAGCTACGGCGCTACCGAATCTTCGTCGTGGCTCAGCATGGGAAAGGTCAACGAATCCCTCGAGGTTCGCACGACCACCGGCGGNCACCCGATACCGGGCATTCACGCGCGGGTCGTGGTTCCAGGTTCCAGCGAGGACCTGCCCGCTGGCGAGCTAGGCGAGATCATCTACCGGGGCTGGTCGGTTTTCACCGGCTATTACAAGGACCCGGAAGCCACGGCCGCTGCCTTTGACTCAGAAGGCTGGTTCCACACAGGCGACCTTGGGACACTCGATGCTGAAGGCAGGCTGACATATGTCTCGCGTATCAAGGACATGCTCAAAGTGGGTGGCGAGAATGTCGCTGCNGCCGAGGTGGAGGGCCACCTGATCAGCCATCCGGCAGTACTTCTGGCACAGGTCGTGGGCGCTCCTGATGCCAGGTACGCCGAGGTCCCGGCCGCCTTCATCCAGTTGGCGCCGGGAGGGTCCGCTACAGNCGAAGAACTGACGNACTATTGCCTAGGGTCAATCGCCACGTTCAAGGTCCCAAGATATTTTCGGTTCGTCGATGACTGGCCGATGTCGGGCACCAAGATCAAAAAGCATGTGCTCCGCGACCAAATAGCGGCTGAGTTGGCTGAAGCAGGCATCACCGAGGCACCCAAACTCTCCTCCCGGGTCAATGAAGTGAGTGGTGGCGGGTAGTGGCAAGACACCTAGGGCTTCGATGTCGCCCCCGCCCCCGAAGCTTGCTGTGTGCTTCCGTTCAGAGCGAAAATCTCCGGGACAACACACACGGGCGGTTGGGGGTACTGAAAGTGGTCTCTCGCCCTAGTGGGCGCACTACTTAGGCGGAACACCCTGCCTGTGTTGAGGCAGAGGCTAGGTGGCCAACTCGATTGCCACCGTTATGTGCGGGCGGGAGACATTAGGAGCCCGAGGTGTAGAACAGGTGCAGGACCGATGGCTGGATCGAGTAACAGGCCATGCTCGTCTCCCGGATGAACGGATTGTGTAGATGGACGAAGAGACACGCGTAGCGCTCATCACCGGTGGCGGGACCGGGATAGGAGCGGCAACGGCGCGACGGTTGGCCTCTGATGGCTATCGGGTCGTCGTCACCGGACGGAGTGTGGAACCCATAGAGGCGGTTGCCTCTTCAATCGGTGGGCATGCGGTTGTCTCCGACACGAGTAGGGAGATTGACTGCCGTAAAGCCGTGGAAACCACCCTTGAACAGTTCGGCCGCCTCGATGTGCTCGTTGCCAATGCGGGTGTCGAGGCATTCGGGTCGGCAACCCAGGTCGATCTCACAGAGTGGCGGCATGTTATGGAGGTCAACGTCGGCGGGGTTCTGCTGGCTGTCCGGGCCTCGGTGGAGGCGCTGAAGGAGAGTCGGGGAGCGGTAGTCGTCGTTGCTTCGGTTGCGGCGCTGGCCGCCGGGCCCTCGTTCTCCGCCTACGTGACCTCCAAGACCGCCCTGCTCGGCCTGGTTCGTTCGTTGGCGGTGGATCTCGGGCCTTCAGGAGTACGGGTAAACGCCATCTGCCCGGGTTGGGTCGCCACCGAGATGAGCGACCGTGAGGTCGTCGAACTCGGTCGGGCACTCGAGTGCAGTGACGAGTCGGCCCGTGAACGGTTGGTTCAGCACCTTCCGCTGAATCGAATGGCAGACCCGGCCGAGATCGCCTCCTGCATTTCCTTTCTGGCCGGACCGGACTCATCGTTCATGACCGGTAGCGCGCTGATCGCTGACGGCGGCGGTTCGGCCGTGGATGTGGGAACCCTTGCCTACCGGGACCTCGGATGAGCAGGGCCCTTGGTGGACTGCTCATCCTCACGGAGAACCACACGTTGGTTCCGCCTGGCAATCTCGACGGGTTGGTGGAGATGGCCAGGGCGGCCGAGCGGGCTGGAATGGACGCGGTGATGCTGGGCGACCACGTGTGTCTGGGCCCATCCGCCGGCGCACTCGGAAGGCCGGAGAACCCCCGTTCCTACGCTGCACCGGGCAAGCAGGACCCGGCCACCGAGTGGCCGAGCCCCATCGTGATGGCAGCGGCGATCGCCGCTTCGACCTCGAGGATCCGCATCGTGTTGGCCGCGCTCATCACGCCACTGCGAAACCCCGTCGTGCTGGCCAAGGACCTGGCCACGCTTGATCGGCTAAGTGCTGGCAGGCTCGTCGTCCAACCCACGGTGTCGTGGGCGCGCGATGAGTATCAGGCCGTGGGTGTCGCGTTCGAGAGTCGGGGGAGGATCCTTGACGATGGACTGGCGGCGATGAAGGCGCTCTGGCAAGGGGCTCCTGCCTCCTACGAAGGTGAGTACTTTTCCTTCGACGCCGTCTACAGCAAGCCGTCACCAGTGGATCCCGGTGGACCAGCACTCTGGTTCGGCGGTCAGAGCGTCCATCCGCCGCTGTTGCGGCGACTCGTGGCCCACGGTTCCGGGTTCCACCCGTTCGGATCACCGAGTAGGGCCGACCTCGAGGCGCTCGAGGCCGGGCTCCGGCGCGCCGGTCGGTCGCCTGATGACCTGGAGATGATCGGCGGCACGCGAGCCACCTTCGACGGACCCGAGGACATAGCCGACCTGGACGAGTCGATGGCTTCCTTCGATGAGCAGGTGGCGCAGGGTTACACGACCTTCTGCATGAAGCCGTCGCAGCACACCGACGACCTCGCTGATGTGGAATCCCTTTGTGAACGAATGGTCGGCCGACTCTCCCTATTGGGTGGCACGTGACCCCGGGTGGCTGTTTTCAGGTCGGGTGAGCCCCACCCCGCAGGGGGTGGCGGGCGTCGATGGCGCCCTAGGTCTGGTTACTTAAACGGAACACCCCAGAACGGGAGACCATGCGCCGGTCCCCGACGGCGGAGCTCACAGCGGGACTGATCGAACCCAACCCGCCTGCGCGTATCTACGCCTAGGGCTCCTGGCGTCGCCCCCGCCCCCCTGCGGGTTGGGGGTTCTGAAGAAACCCCACCCAGGATCCGACATCGAGAATTTAGGTGTGGTAAAATAGGCATCGTCAACATCATTTCGGCCGCCTTCGGGCGGTCTTTCCACTTTTTCAGCCCCAAACGGCGTCCAACCCGACCGCATTGGCACCATCGGACACACCACCCGCGCACAACGCCGACGAAAATCTGCGGTTCAGGTGGACATACGAACCGACACGCAGGGGAACAAATCTTCCGGCTAGCGGAAGTTCGTTAGCCGAAGAGCTCAGAACCCCGTGAAGTCCACAACCCTTTGCTCATTGTCGAAGCGGCTGGATTGCAGGGCAGAGATGTCTAGGGCAGAGGTAGCTCCCTCTCGGATCAGGTCAGCGACGATCTCGCCTACGACAGGAGCGTGCATGAGACCAGTGCCCGAAAAGCCGGCAGCGGTAATAAGCCCGGGAGCCGACTGCTCAAGGACTGGCAGATAGTCGACGGTGCCCGGGTAAAGCCCAGCCCACCCCCTTAGAACAGGAGAGTCCGGACGGCTGAGGCGAAAAGACTGGGACGCCTGTTCGCGGACGGCGGTTGACCATCGTTCTGACAAGGTTGGGTCGTAGTCGTCGGGGTCGTCTGGGTCGTCGTGGCCGAGGAAACCGCCAACGAGTGCTCGACCCGAGCCGTCAGGACGCATGTGCACCTGATGGTCAGTGTCGATGAGCCAAGGGATGTCTGCGGGAACACGGGCGGTCTCTTGCAGGACCAGGAGTTCGTGGCGACGGGACACAAACGGGATTTCAAGCCCGGCGAGTACGGAGATCACCCCGGCGTGTGAGCCGGCAGCATTGACGACGGTCTCGCCGGTAAACGAGCCGTCTGAAGTGCGGACCCCTGTGACTCTCTCTCCGTCGCGAAGGATTCCCTCGACCCGGGTGCGTAACTCGAAGTGCGCTCCGCCGGTTTGGACCGTTTGGGCCAATCCCTTGATCACTTGATGCTGGTCGAGGTAGCCGCCGATCTTGCAGTAGCTGCCAACTGCGAAATCCATGGAGTCCAACGTTGGCCAGCGCAGGCCGATCTCCTCCTCGCTTAGGACCTCGCAAGGGACTCCCAACGACTCGAGTAGGCCGGCTTGGGTTGCCAGACCTCCGGTGTCCTCCGAGGAGAGGAAGAGGTGGCCGGTTTCTTGGTAGTGGGGGTCGATGCCGAACCGTTTCTCGAACTCGAGCCAGGTCGGCAGACTGAGTTGGGCCAACCGGACGTTTATTTCTGATCCGTGTGCCAGGCGGATTCCTCCGCCGGTTCTTGTCGATTGACCGGTCCCCGGTTCGGATTGTTCAACAATCCGAACGCTGTTCCCCGCAAGCAGGAGGGCGTGAGCGGCGGCAAGCCCGACGATGCCCGCCCCGATGACTATGACGTCACTCGTGCTCGTTTTGATCCCCGGAACATTAGGCAGGGGGATCAATGGTCTCACCTGTGATGGTGGGTCTGGGACGACCCTCCGCATTCTGGCCAGAGGAGTTCGACGCGAGGTCGCGTTTGATTCCTACCTCGCGCGCCTGAACTCAATAGTTCGATCTACCCGCGCCACCTCGACCGTGTACTGGTCGTACCATCGAGCCCGACCTTCGCCCTGGGCCTGCTCATGTTCGAGATCGGTTCGCCAGGCGTTGATGTCCTCTTGGGACCGCCAGTAGCAAACGGTGATTCCGAGTCCGTCGTCTCCTCGGGCCGACTGCATCCCCAAGAAGCCCTCACGGGCACCAACCAGTTCGGCCATGCGGTCAGCCGTTTCGTCGTATCCGTCGAGATCGCTTGTCAAGCGAGTCGTGAAAATCGTGGCGAAATACGGCGCCTCAGCTACCAGGCCAACCTCGGCCGTTCCATGGTGGTCACTCATGAGGAAACCTTATTTCGACAATGCCCTAGACGCGGATCGACACCCGGGAGTTCCGATGTCGCCCCCGTCCCCACTAGGGCGGGGGGGTGACAGACTCAGGCCGTGAAGAAGTACGTAGTTGTTCTGTCGTTCTTGTTGGTCGTC